>DATABK010000630.1:0-3939 GCA_036259695.1 Actinomycetes bacterium
GAGCTGCTGGCCAAGGTGCTGGGGTCGGAGCGGGTCGCCTACCAGGGGTATGCCGAGGCGCGGGCCGGGCTCGGCCTCCCCGACGTGCCCCGGGCCGGGCGGGTGGTGGCGCTGCTGGGGGAGACGACCCGGATGCGGGCGTTCGTGGCCGGGCCCGAGGCCTGGCGGGTGGACGAGCTGACCCCGGTCGGGGAGCGCGGGCTGTACCGGACCGGGTGGGGGACCTGGCACTGGGACTCGGGGGAGCGGCGCGCGGTCGCCACCCGCGGGGAGGCGGCGGTCCGGTTCGCCCGGCCCGCCGACCTGCTCCCGCCCGAGCTGGGGCGGCGGGTCGCGGCCGCCGCCGAGGCCGGGGAGGTGACCCGGCTGGGGGCGCGGCGGGTCGCCGGGGTCCACGCCCTGGGGCTGCGGATCGTGCCCCGGTCGGCCGCGACCACGGTGGCCAGGGCCGAGCTGTGGGCCGACCCGGCCACCGGGCTGCCGGTCCGGGTCGAGCTGACCGCCAAGGGACAGGGCGAGCCGATCGTGACCACGGCCTTCCTCGACCTCGAGCTGGGAGCGCCCGACCCGGCCCATGTCCGCTTCGCCGCCCCCGGCGACGCCGACGTGCAGTGGGAGGAGGCGCCCGACCTGGCCAGGGCGATCGACCGCTACTCGCCGTTCGTGCTCCCGGACCGGCTGGACGGCCGGGCCCGCCGGACCAAGGTGGCCAGCGCCGCCTCGACCTACGGCCAGGGGTTCGAGCTGGTGGCGGTGGTCGCCTTCCCGGCCCGGTTCTCGCCCCGGACCCGCGACTTCCTGGAGCGCGTCCCCACCCGCCGCGGCGCCTGGGGTGAGGCCAGCGTGATCGCGACCCCGCTGCTCAACGGCATGATCTTCGAGCGCCAGGGGGTCGCCTACGCGCTCGCCGGGACCGTGACCCAGCCGGTCCTTGACCAGGTGGCGGCCGACCTGACCCGGAGCGGGGTGGCCTCGCGGTGATCCGGACCGAGGGGCTGACCAAGCGCTTCGGCCGGCTGGTGGCCGTGGACGGCTTCGACCTGGACGTGCGCGAGGGCGACCTGTTCGGGTTCCTGGGGCCCAACGGGTCGGGCAAGACCACCACCGTGCGGATGCTGCTCGGCCTGGTCTTCGCCACCTCCGGCCGGATCGAGGTCCTGGGCCGGCCCATGCCGAGGGCCGCCCGCGAGGTCCTGCCCCAGGTCGGCTCCCTGGTCGAGGGCCCGGGCTTCTACCCCCACCTGTCCGGCCGGGCCAACCTGTCCCTGTTCGACGCCGCCGGGCCCAGCGGGCCGGGCGGCACCGGGTCCCGGGACCGGCGGCGGCGGGTCGACGACGCGCTCGCCCGGGTCGGGCTGGACGGGGTCGGGCGGCGGCCGGTGAGGGCCTTCTCGACCGGGATGCGGCAGCGGCTGGGGCTGGCCGCGGCCCTGCTGCGGGCGCCGCGGCTGCTGGTCCTGGACGAGCCGACCAACGGGCTCGACCCCCACGGCATGCGCGAGATCCGGGACCTGCTGGTCGAGCTGGTCAGGGGCGGGACCACGGTGTTCCTGTCCAGCCACCTGCTGGCCGAGGTCGAGCTGGTCTGCACCCGGGCGGCGATCCTCGACCGGGGCCGGCTGGTCGCCCAGGACCGGGTGGCGGCGCTGCTCGGGCCGACCGGGCGGGTGCTGATCACCACCCCCGACGTCGGCGCGGCGGCCGACCTGGCGGCGGCCCTGCCCGGGGTCCGCCTGGGCGAGCGCCGGCTCGACCGGCTGGCCGTCCACCTGGACGGCACCCCGCCCGAGGCCCTCAACCGGCGCCTGGTCGACGGCGGCGTCCGGGTCCGCGAGCTGGTCGTCGAGCGCCCGACCCTGGAGGACGTCTTCCTCCAGCTCACCGGGAGGAACCCCCATGTTCCTGGTTGAGCTGCGCAAGCTGGTCCGGCGGCCCCGGACCTGGGTCACCATCGCCCTGCTGGCCGGCCTGCCCACCCTGGTGGCGGTGCTGCTGCGGGTCACCGGGGTCGGCCCCCGGCCCGGGCAGGGGCCGGCCTTCCTCTCCCAGGTCCTGAACAACGGGGCGCTGTTCCCGGCGGCGGCGCTGGCCCTGGTCCTGCCGGTGTTCCTGCCGGTGGCGGTGGCCGTGCTGGCCGGCGACACCGTGGCCGGGGAGGCCGGCGCCGGGACCCTGCGCTACCTGCTGGTGCGGCCGGTCGGGCGGACCCGGCTGCTGGTGGCCAAGCTGGCCGTGACCGTCGTCTTCGTGTTCCTGGCCGTGCTGGTGGTGGCGGCGGTGGCCTTCGCCGTCGGGGCCTGGCTGTTCGGGGTCAAGCCGCTGCCCTCGGTGTCGGGCCAGACGATCGCCGCCCAGGACGCCACCTGGCGGACCGCCGTCACCGTCGGGTATGTCGCCTGGTCGATGCTCGGGGTGGCCGCGGTGGCCCTGTTCGCCTCCACCGTCACCGACTCGCCCCTGGCCGCCGCCCTCGGCGCCCTGGCCGCGCTGGTCACCTCCCAGGTGCTGGACCTGCTGGACGCGGCCGCGGCCATCAAGCCGTACCTGCCGACCCACTACTGGCTGGCCTTCGTCGACCTGTTCCGGACCCCGGTGCTGTGGCGCGACGTCAACCGCGGCTTCGCCGTCCAGGCCGTCTACATCGCCGTGTTCCTCGGGTTCGCCTGGGCCAACTTCGCCACCAAGGACATCAAGAGCTAGCCTTAGCTGCCGACAAGGAGGACAGCCATGCGATCCCCGACCCGACCGCCACTGCGGACCAGCAACCCGGCCCTGCGAGAGGACGTGTTCAACGTCGCCCGGGTGGACGGGGCCGCCACCATGACCGTCAACGGGACGGTCAACAAGACCGGCCTGCTGCTGATCCTGGCCCTGGTCACGGCCGGCGCGAGCTGGGTGCTGGGCACCGGCGGCGGGCCCGGGGTCGCCGGCTGGGCCATCGGGGCCAGCCTGGCCGGGCTGGCGGTGGCCATCGCCACCATCGTCCGGCCCCGCTGGTCGCCGGTCACCGGGCCCATCTACGCCCTGGTCGAGGGGGTGGTCCTCGGGCTGGTGTCGATGTGGTTCGAGGCCCGCTACCCCGGCATCGCCATCCAGGCCGTGGCCCTCACCTTCGGCGTGCTCGGGGTCATGCTGGTCCTCTACAAGACCCGGGTCATCAAGGTCACCCAGCGGTTCCGGACCGGCGTGCTCGCCGCCACCCTGGCCATCGCCGTTGTCTACCTGGTGTCGCTGGTCCTCGGCCTGTTCGGGGTCCGGGTGCCGCTGCTCAACGACGCCAGCCCGCTCGGCATCCTGATCAGCCTGGCCATCGTCACCGTGGCCGCCCTCAACCTGGTGCTCGACTTCGACCTGATCGACCGCGGGGCGCGCTCGGGCGCGCCGGCCTACATGGAGTGGTACGCCGCCTTCGGCCTGCTGGTCACGCTGGTGTGGCTGTACCTGGAGCTGCTCCGCCTGCTGGCCAAGCTGCGCGAGCGCTGACGGCCGCCCCGGTCCCCACGTGGCCGGCGACCAGCCGGCCGTCCTTGACCCCGGCGGCCACGGCCCGGCGGAAGGAGTCGGCGTTGGCCTCGGGCACCTCAAGGGCCTTGCGCCGGGGGGTGCCGTCGAAGACCCGCCCGCCGCACAGCTGTGTCCTGGTCACGCGCCCGGCCCGCCGGTCAACGGTGCGGCTGCCCGTCCTCGCGCTGGCGGGCCCGTTCGGGGGCGAGCAGGTAGTCGGTCAGGCCGATCACGTTGCCCCAGGGGTCGGCGACCTCGACCAGCCAGCCGGTGCGGAGCTCGCGCGGCTCGCCGAGCAGGGCCACCCCGGACGCGGCCAGGGCCTTGGCGGCCGCCCGGGCGTCGGGGACCTCCAACCACAGCCGCGGCGAGGGCCGGGGCGGCCCCGGGGCCACGTCGCCGGCCCGCACGACCAGCCCGGCCTCCTCGTCGCCG
>DATABK010000631.1:0-5186 GCA_036259695.1 Actinomycetes bacterium
GGGCGGCCCTGCCGGGCTGGCGGCGGACCCCGGCCGGCGGGCGGGGCGAGCTGCTGCACGGGGTCGCCGCCTGGCTGCGCGACCACAACGACGAGCTGGGCCGGCTGATGACCCTGGAGGGCGGCAAGCCGCTGGTCGAGAACACCGACGAGGTCGGCTGGACGGCCAACGCCTTCAGCTACTACGCCGAGCTGGGCCGCCACGAGCGGGGCCGGGTCATCCCGCCGGTCGAGGACGGCCAGCTCGCCCTGGTGCTGAAGGAGCCGGTCGGGGTGGTGGCCACGATCGTCCCCTGGAACTACCCGCTGCTCCTGCTCGCCTGGAAGGTCGCCCCGGCCCTGGCCGCCGGGAACACCGTGGTCGTCAAGCCGTCGCCCTACACCCCGCTGGCCACGCTGCGGCTGGCCGAGGCCTTCGCCGGCTTCCCCGACGGGGTGGTCAACCTGGTCACCGGCGGGGCCGAGGTCGGCGAGGCCCTGGTCGTCCACCGCGGCACCGACCTGGTCGCCTTCACCGGCTCGGTGGCCACCGGCCAGCGGATCGGCGCCCTCTGCGCCGAGCAGGTCAAGCGGACCCACCTGGAGCTCGGCGGCAAGGACGCCTTCATCGTCTGCGACGACATCGACCTGGAGGTTGCCGCCCCCGGCGCCGCCTGGGCGGCCTACCTCAACGCCGGCCAGGTCTGCACCTCGGCCGAGCGCTTCTATGTGCTGGAGCCGGTGTTCGACGAGTTCGTCGACCGCCTCGTCGGGGTGACCAAGGGGCTGCGCCTTGGCGACCCGCTCGACCCGGGCACCGACGTCGGCCCGATGGTCGCCGAGGCCCAGCGGGCCAAGGTCGAGCGCCAGCTCGAGGGGGCCGTCCGGGGCGGAGCCAGGGTCCTGGCCGGCGGGGACCACGGCGGCCGCGAGCGCGGCTGGTTCCTGGCCCCGACCGTGGTCGTGGACGTCGACGACTCCATGGACCTGCTGACCACGGAGACCTTCGGGCCGGTCGCCCCCGTGCAGCGGGTCGGGTCCCTGGACGAGGCCATCGCCAGGGCCAACGCCCTCCCCTACGGCCTCGGGGCCAACGTCTACACCCGGCGGATGGACTACATCCTGCGCTGCATGGACGAGCTGGAGGCGGGCACGGTCTGGTTCAACGACCCGCTCACCGACAACGACGCCGGCCCCTTCGGCGGCATGAAGATGTCCGGCAACGCCCGCGAGCTGGGCCCGGAGGGCCTGGAGGCGTTCCGGGAGACCAAGCACGTGCACCTGGACGCCCGTGCCGAGCGCAAGCCGTGGTGGTATCCCTACGGGCAAGAGGGATAGCCTGTTGCACCGCATCAAGCAGACGGCCTGGCCGGCCGATGGAGGCGGCATGTCAACTCTCCGGTCCCCGGAGGTCGGGCGCTGAGCCAGACCATCCGAGTCCAGCCAAGCCGCGTGCAGCGCATCCACGGCCACCGGGCCGCCAACCGCCGCGCGGCCGCCAGGCGCACCCGGCGCCGCTTCTTCGCCGAGCTGCCCTTCCTGCTGGTCGCCGCCCTTGTCCTCACCGTCCTGGTGAAGGGGTTCCTGATCCAGGCGTTCTACATCCCCTCCCGGTCGATGGAGCCGACCCTTGACGTCGGTGACCGGGTGGTCGTCAACCGGCTCGCCTACCGCGTCGGCGAGCCGCGGCACGGGCAGGTGGTGGTGTTCCTGCGCCCGACCGGCGGCGAAGAGGCCCGGGCCGGCGGCCCCATCTCCTGGGTTCGGCGGGCCGTCGCCCAGGGGCTGGGCGGCACCCCGCCCGGCAATGAGGACCTGATCAAGCGGGTGGTCGGCCTGCCCGGCGACGTGCTCGAGGGCCGCGACGGCTACCTGTGGCGCAACGACGTCAAGGTCGAGGAGCCCTACCTCCGTCCCGGCACCTTCACCTCGGAGTTCGACAAGGTGAAGGTCAAGCCGGACCACTTCTGGGTCATGGGCGACAACCGCGAGGACTCGGCCGACTCGCGGGTCTTCGGCCAGGTCGAGCGCTCGGCCCTGGTCGGCCGGGCCGTGCTCACCGTCTGGCCGGTGCCCCACGCCGGCGGCCTCTAGCCCGGCGACCGGCGGCTTTCCCTCTTGTGGGGACGATGAAGCAAGATTACCTCTGCCCGACGGGAGAGGAGACGGCCGGAGATGGTGCTGGCGGCCCACAGGACCGAGATCACCGAGCGGGGGCGGCGGCGCGTGATCGGCGCGCTGCTGACCGGCGCGGCCCTCCTGGCCCTCTACTGGGCCGGCTGGCTGCTCGACCGCAGCCTGCTGGCCACCGACACCCGCCCCGCCTACTACGAGTTCGAGGCCGCCTTCGCCCTGGCCGACGCCTGGCTGGCCTTCTGCCTGGTGGCGGCGGCCCGGGCCCTGGCCGGCCGGCGGGCCGCGGCCCTGCTGTGGCTGCGGGCCGCCGGCGGGGCCGGCGGGTTCCTGCTCGCCGTGGACGTCCTCTACAACCTCCAGCACGGCGTCTGGTTCGCCAGCCAGCGCGGCCTGGCCGAGCTGCTGCGCAACCTGGCCACCGCCGCCGGGACCGTCGGCCTCTTCGCCTGGGCCTGGCCCAGGCGCTCCGAGCTCCTGGCCGGCGACTGAGCACCACCATGGACCCCCTGGCGACCCCTGACCGGCCGGTCGCCGGGCGCGACTACCCGGCCGACTGGGAGCAGTTCCTCGCCTTCTTCCCCGACGAGGCCGCCTGCCTGCACTACCTGGAGGGCCTCAGCTGGCCGCACGGGTTCCACTGCCCCGGCTGCGGCATGCTCGGCCCGCCGTGGCGGGGGTCCCGCCAGCGGCTGGTCTGCCGCGCCTGCGGGCACCAGACGACCGTCACCGCCGGGACCCTGTTCCAGGGGACCCGCACGCCCCTGCGGACCTGGTTCGCCGCCGCCTGGCTGGTGGCAACGGCCGAGCAGGGGGTCTCGGCCCGGCAGCTGGCCCGGGAGCTGGACCTGGGCAGCTACGAGACGGCCTGGATGATGCTGCACCGGTTCCGCCGGGCCATGGTCCGCTCCGGCCGGCCGCGGCTCGAGGGCCGGGTCGAGCTCGGGACCCTGGCCACCCCCGGCCGGGCGCTGGCCGCCATCGCCCTGGAGGACCGGGGCGAGACCCCGGGCCGGGTCCGGATGCAGCGGCTCCCGTCCCGGGCCGCCGGCGAGCTGCCGGCCTTCGCCGGCCGGGTGGTCGAGCCGGGCACCCTCATCCGGGCGGTCCGGCTGGAGCGGTGGTGGCCGCTGGCCGAGCTCGGCTTCCCGACCGAGCGGGCGCCGGCCCTCACCCACCTGCCGGCGGTCGAGCGGTCCCTGGCCGGCTGGCTGCGCGGGACCCACCAGGGCGCGACCTCGCCGGCCCAGCTCGACTGGTACCTGGACGAGTTCACCTTCCGGTTCAACCGCCGCACCTCGACCCACCGGGGCCTGCTCTTCTACCGGCTCCTCGAGGAGGCGGTGGTGACCCCGCCGCTGCCCTACCGCCGGGTCGTCGGCAGCTAGCTCCTATCCCCTCCGCTCCAGGGAACTGGAGCGAACCGGATACCTGGGCCATGCGACAAAGCAACTTGACTACCAGGGAAAAAGGAGCGAACATACGTTTGATTCGAACATTTGTTCGACTCGGCGCAGCAGCTCAGCAGTAGGGTTCACGCGAAGGGGAAGCCGTGGACAGGACCGCCGTGCGCAGCCGGGTCGGGTCGATGGACGGCGCCACTCGCATCCCGGCGGCCGTCCCCTTCGACCGGGGCCAGGTGCGCTTCCGCACCCTGCTCTTCCGCTACCTGGCGGTAGGGTTCATCCTGCTGGCCATCGTCGTGGTGGCCAACCCGGCCGCGCCTGACGCCGGGGCCGACCCCGACCCCTGGGACTACCAGCGCGAGCAGGTCGACGTCGAGGGTCGCGGGGCCCTCAACGCCTACGCCCGGACGGCCGTCCGGGCCACCGCCTGGCTGGCCAAGTCGTCGATCGAGCGCCAGCGGGACATGCTCCGGCTCAGCCTGTTCGACGTGCTGGTGGGTGCCGGGACGGCCGAGTCCCTCGGCGGCTTCCGGGCCGCCAACGGCCAGCTCCTGGAGGCGGCGACCAAGGCCGCCCTGCTCGGCCTGATCGCCTGGGGGGTGGTCCGCCGCCCGGCCTGGCGCCACCTCACCGTCGCCGCCCTGCTGCTGGTCGCCGTCACCGTCGTGCTGACCCGCCCCTACACCACCGTGGAGGCGGCCGCCCGGCCCGGTGTGCTGGTGCCCAACACCATGCTGGCCGTGGTCACCCGGGTCGCGCCCGACGGCGCCCTCGGCGGCGAGCGTGAGGCCGAGCCGACCCAGCGGCGGCTGCTGACCCGGTACTGGCGGTCGTTCGTGGCCCACCCGCTGTCGCGCATGCAGACCGGCACGGCCGTGCTCGCCGAGGCCCCGCCGGGCAAGAAGGCGAACGTCCTGGAGGCGCTGCGCAAGAACGTGTCCTCGGTCAACGACTGGGCGATCGGGCACCGCGGTCCCGAGCGGGCCTTCATCGCCACCTCGGCCCTCGGCTACGTGCTGCCGTTCGCGGTCGGGCTGGGGTTGCTGGCCATGGTGGCCGCCTGCGCCCAGACCCTGCTGTTCCTGCTGTGCCTGAGCGGGCTGTTCGTGCTGCCGCTGGCCGTGGCCGGCCGCCGCCACCGCCGGGCCCTTGTCCGCTTCTGGCTGGCCCCCCTGCTCGGCTCGGTGGCCGTGCTGGCCGGGGCGTCGCTGCTGTCGTTCGTGGTCGTGCGGGCGGCCGAGACCCTGCACGCCTCCGACGAGTACGTGGGCCTGCTGCTGGCCGGGTCGACCTGGCCGGCGCTGGCCGCCTTCCTGATCGGGCGCTGGCTGACCCGCCGGCGCCAGGGCCCGGGCCTCCCTCCTCCCCCCGGCCGCCCGGCCTCCGCCGCCCCGAGGAGCTGATCGCATGAACGCCGAGTCGACCGTCCTCCGTTCCTCCCGCCCGGCCGTCGTCGTCGCCCCCGGCGGCGAGGGCGCCCGGGCCGCCGCCTGGCTGCTGGCCTGGCCGATGCGGCTGGCCGCGACCCCGCTCGGCCGGCGGCTGCTCGCCGCCGTCGTCCTGGCCGTGGTCGCCGTGGCCGGCGTCGGCTACCTGTACGACTCCGCCGACGAGCCGCGGGTGCCGGCCATCTTCCGGCCCGCCGGCCTTGGGACCGGGGCGGCCGAGG
>DATABK010000632.1:0-1712 GCA_036259695.1 Actinomycetes bacterium
CCGGTCGGCTCCCGGTCGGCTCCCGGTCGGCCCCCGGTCGGCCCCCGGTCGGCCCCCGGTCGGCTCCCGGTCGGCCCCCGGTCGGCCCCCGGGATGTCGGCTGGTCGTACGGCAGGAGGTGGCCGCAAGCCGAGTGAGCCGTGCCTTCGGGCGCGGCATGCCGTCGGGTGAGCCGCGCCGTCGGGTGAGCCGCGTCCTCTCGGCGGCGGGTTCCCGTTAGCGGGAGGTGGAGCGGAGCCTGGGGCGGACCTTGTGCCGGGGCCGGCGCAGGGCGCGGCCGGCTGGCTCCGGGTCGTGCCGGATGCTCGCATTCAGCCGGAGCTGGGCGGCACTCGACGGCCGCAGCTCCTTCCAGTAGCGCTCCGCCATCCCGGCCATCTCGACCCCCGAACCCTCGTACCGCCCGGACCCGCTCCGCCGTGTCCCGGGAGCTTAGTCGTCCTGCGGTCCCCGGGCCATGGTTTCTTGGAAGCTATCTGGTGTTCTTCGTCACGGGTCCTGATCGGGTCCATCATGACGCCCCGCCGTCTCGGCCGGGTGTCGTGGCCGTGTCGGTCTCGTTACGCCACCAACGCAGCTCGGTCACGGTCCACCGGCCGCCGGAGGCGTCGAGGCGGAGGGCCACCGGGCGAACCAGATCACCTCTCCGCACCACCGCGACCGTGTCCGCCAATCCGGGTTTGTCCTCCTGGCATCGCACCGAGATGAGCGACCGGCCGCTCGGCAGCGGCCCACCCCGCCGGCCAATGCGGTGCTCCACCGCCTCCCACAACTGCGGGCTGAAGACCCGTTCGAGCTGAGCCGCGCTCCGGCAGCCCGCCTCGACCTCGAGCAACGCCAGGGCGATGTCCCTCGTGACCGCCGCCGGCGATGGCAGGTCGGCTCGGGCCCGCCGACGCGCCGCCCACACGTCCCGATCGGCGGCGTCCCGCACAACCACGAACCGGCTGCGCCGCGCCGCGGCCCTCCGCAGCCGCTGCTGCCGCCTCCGCCGTTCCAACAGATCAGCCACCCGATCCGGGTCGGGCGGCCCAGGGGGGTTGGGCGGCTCAGCCGGACGGGGCGACACCTTGGGGTCCGGCATCGGCCGGAGTCGGCGTGCTGGAGCAGGAGCCGCAACGGGGTCCGCCGCCCCCGTTGGAGTCGCTACCGGCTCCGGCGCTGGCTGGACTCGGCGCGGGCTGATGTCCGGGACCGCTCGCAGTGCCGGCCGCTCGTTCGTGAGCGGGTCAGTGTTGGCCGCTCCAAGCCGGCCACCATCGGCTTCCCGGTCACCGGCGGGTGGCCTGTTCCCGGTCGCCGCGGTGTCTGCACTTCTCCTGGTCCCGGTGACAAGGGTTTGGCCGGGTCCCCGGGTGTCGGCGGCCGGGGTGTGGCCCGACTCCCTCTGGTCCTCTTCGCGCCGTTCGGACATGCCTTCCTGACCGGGCCACTGTGGTGCCGACGTCGTCATGGAGGCACTCCCCTCTGTTTACTCTCGTTTACCTTTGTTTGACCATACTATCCTCCGGAATCCGCTTCATGTCGGAATCCACAGCCCATGCCGGGGTCGCGCGCCCGGGGGATGGAGCAGCTGAGGAACTACGGAGTCCTTGCCAGCGCCCACAAGGACCCGGCGCCGGCAAGCGGGCGACCAAGGCCCCCTGCGGCGAGGCAGTCCTCGAACAGCGTTGCCACCTGGGTGCCTGAAGCCGCCCGGGAAGCGGCCCCGG
>DATABK010000633.1:0-6143 GCA_036259695.1 Actinomycetes bacterium
ATCTTCGCCGGCGCCGTCCAGGACATGGTGATCCTGTTCTTCTCCATGCGCCGGGACGGCAAGAGCCTGGGCCAGATGGCCCGCGAGGAGATCGGCCCGTTCGGCGGCGCGGCCGCCCTGGTCGCGGTCCTGCTCATCATGATCATCCTGCTCGCTGTGCTGGCCCTGGTGGTGGTCAACGCGCTCGGCGAGTCCCCCTGGGGCACCTTCTCGATCGCCATGACCATCCCGATCGCCCTGTTCATGGGCGTGTACATGCGCATGCTGCGCCCCGGGCGCGTGGTCGAGACGTCGGCGATCGGCGTCGTCCTGCTGCTCTTGTCGATCGGGCTTGGCAGCTTCGTGGCCGAGTCACGGTGGGCCGAGGCGTTCACCCTGTCGCATGAGAATCTCGTCGTTTGCCTGGTGCTCTACGGCTTTGCCGCGTCGGTGCTGCCGGTGTGGCTGCTGCTCGCCCCACGCGACTACCTGTCAACGTTCATGAAGGTGGGGACGATCGCGCTGCTGGCGGTCGGCATCGTGCTCACCCTCCCGGTCCTGAAGATCCCGGCGTTCACCGACTTCGCGTTCAACGGCCAGGGCCCGGTCTTCGCCGGCTCGCTGTTCCCGTTCGTGTTCATCACCATCGCCTGCGGCGCGCTCTCAGGCTTCCACTCCCTGATCGCCTCGGGCACCACGCCGAAGCTGATTGAGAAGGAAGCTCAGGTGCGGTTCGTCGGCTACGGCGGGATGCTCACCGAGTCGTTCGTGGCGATCATGGCCCTGATCGCGGCGGCGATCATCGAGCCCGGCCTGTACTTCGCCATGAACTCGCCGGCCGGGGTCGTTGGGACGACCGTCCAGTCGGCCTCGGAGGCGGTCGCCAACCTCGGCTTCACCATCACCCCCGACCAGCTCCAGGTGGCCGCGGCCGAGGTCGAGGAGCGGACCCTGGTCGCCCGGACCGGTGGCGCCCCCACCCTGGCCGTCGGCATGAGCGAGATCTTCTCGAGGGTCTTTGGCGGCGACGCGCTCAAGGCGTTCTGGTACCACTTCGCGATCATGTTCGAGGCCCTGTTCATCCTGACCACGGTCGACGCCGGCACCCGAGTCGGGCGCTTCATGCTCCAGGACACCCTCGGCAACCTCTGGAAGCCGATGGGCCGCCCGTCCTGGCGACCGGGTGTCTACCTCACCAGCGCGATCATCGTCGGGGCGTGGGGCTATTTTCTGTATACCGGCGTGACCAACCCGCTGGGCGGCATCAACCAGCTGTTCCCGCTGTTTGGGATCGCCAACCAGCTGCTGGCGGCGATCGCGCTGACGGTGGCGACGACCATCCTGATCAAGTCGGGCAAGCTCAGATGGGCCTGGGTGACGGGGGTGCCGCTGGCCTGGGACGTGGCGGTGACGCTGACGGCGAGCTGGCAAAAGGTCTTCTCGGGCGACCCCAAGCTCGGCTTCTTCGCCCAGCGGGACAGATTCCAGGCCGCTCTCGACCAGGGGCAGGTGCTCGCGCCGGCCAAGACCCTGGACCAGATGCAGCAGGTCGTCACCAACTCGGTCGTCGACGGCGTGCTCGCCGCGGTCTTCGCCCTGCTGGTGGTCGCCGTCATCGTTGATGCGATGCGCGTGTGGGCCAAGGCGCTGGGCAGCCGCGAGCCGCTGCCGCTTACCGAGGCGCCGTACGAGGAGTCCAGAGTGTTCGCCCCATCCGGGCTTATCCCGACTGCTGAGGAGAAGGCGCAGATGGCCGAGTCCAAGCCGGGCGGCGGCTAACTCGCCGGCCCGCCAGACCGAGGAGCGCTGATGACCCGATGACCGCGCGAGACGCTCTAGCCAAGCTCGCCTGGTACCTCAAGGAGCTGACCGGCGAGCACGATTACGACCGGTACGTCGAGCACCACCGGCACGCGCACCCGGACGCCTCGGCGCTGTCGCGGCGAGAGTTCGAGCGCAGGCGCATGGACGAGCGCGACAGGAACCCCCACGTCCGCTGCTGCTGACGGCCGGCGTCACCGGGCCGCAGCGGCAAAGTCACGCTGGCGGGCCGGCCGGACCGGCGACGTGGGTCACCGGGAGTCCGGTGCGCCGTGCGCGGTGTGGCAGGTCCGTGACCAGCCAGCGCGACAAGCGGTGGGGAAGGGTGGACACGATGATCTCGTCGGCCTGCTCCCGGGTGAGCGCGTCCCGGATCGCGTGCAGGGGCCTGGAGTCGCCGACCTCGCCGTCGGCCTCGGCGCCGGCCTCGCGAAGGCGCGCCAGCTCCTTGTCGAGGCGGCGGCGGGCCACCGCCACAGCAATCTTGCTGTAGTCGGGCAGCATCCCGCCGCCGCCGTCCACGGCGGCAAGGGACAGCGGTTGGGCGATCGGCTCAAGGAACTGGCTGGTCGGTGTGGCGGGTACGACGAGGTAGAAGCGGCACGGCCCTGCCGACATGCACTCCCGGAGCTTGTCCGCGAGCTTGGGGCCGCCGAGTGTCTGGTTGGCCACGACGAGGTATCGACGCACCGAGATCACCCCCAGCGACGGGTCACGCTGAGCATATAGGAAGCTCTCGGTCGTACGGTCGCTATCTGACCCACCGCGCAACTACAGCCGGGGCTCTTCTGACAAACGGCCTGCAGCACGGTCGTGTAGCCCTCGGCCTCCAGCTCCCAGGGCCAGGCGATCCACTCCGCCCACCCTCGGTCGTCCTAGGTGTTGCTGATACGGATGACAGCTCCAAGTCGTTCTACGCTGGACCCGAAGATCGTCCGAGGAGAGCAGTGCCCCTCATGGTTCGGAGGGTGGCGAAGTAAGGCGTTCTCATCCGTTGTGCCGCGGCACCCCGGGAAGACGGCGACCAGGACGGCGAACGTCTCCACTGGTCATCAACGTCGGTGGAGGTGGCGGGATTTGAACCCGCCGCTTCCTCCGTGCGAGCAAGCGGGGGCTTACCGCTGTGCGGACCAGCGTTTGTGCAGGTCGCTGCGGACCGTCAGGGGCGAAGTTGGGCGTTCAGACGCAGAGCCGTTGGAGAGCGGGAAGTTGAGCTCACCCAGACCGTCCAGCTGGCCACCGCACCATCGTCGTACCCCGATGCTGAATCCCGGGACATGCTGCGAGCGGTGTCGTTCGGGCAGCCCGGTGGGGACAGTGGGGGGTCGCCGGTTCGGAGCCGGTTACGATGCTGGGTGCCCGCCGCCGGCCAGATCCTGCTGGGCCGCTCGCCGCCGACTGATCGGGTCGTCGCTACCTCGGTCCGCCTGCTTGATCAGCGGCACGGTGGTGATCTGCTCGCCGCCGAACAGCTCCCGGGTCGCCATTCTGACCGACTCGGTCTGGGTGCCGGCCGCGAATACCACGATGTCGTGCTCGAGCACCTCCGGATCGACGTACATCCGGCTGCCCAACAGGGCCCCCAGCGGGGGCAGGGCGCCCAACTGGTAGCCGGCGAAGTCGCGGGCGAGCTCCTCCTCGCTGGCTAGGCGGGCCTGATGGTCGGCCAGCGCCTCGCGGACCAGGTGCAGGTCCAGCCGGCAGGAGGCTGGGATGACCGCCAGCGCATAGCCGGGCCCGGTGCGGACCGCGAGCGTCTTGAGCACTTCGCCGGCGTCGATGCCCAGCGCTCGGGCCTCGTCGGTGGAGGTGTAGGCCTGGCGGTGGGGGAGCAGCTCGAAGGCGCTGCCCCGCTGCTCCAGGTGTTCGGTGACGGCCGACATGACATGCCACCTCCAGGCCGCGAGCCGCGGCGGCCACCTGGACGCCTTCGGTGCACGGCCACGCGGCGGTTGTGGCTACCGTACACGGCGGCAGATGATGCCGGAGGACATACCCGCAGATGCAGATCGAGGGTGTTCGCGTGCTGGTTGCCCCTCCGATGAAGCCTCGGCCCGTCGGCTCCTCGCCGCCGCCGATGACATCCCTAGAAGGCCGGTCAATCCACGACCCTTCGGCGATGGAGGAGCCGACGCGGCCTGACCCGCGCCTGGACGGGCCCGTCGATCAGATCGAAGCCCAGAACGGCCCGGTACCACCCGATCGCCGCGTCCATGTCCTCTCTGCGCATGCCGGCGTGGTTCACCGGCAGCGAAGAGATCTGCCGTATGCATGAGGTGAGCGCTTCGGCGCTGACCTACGCCGGCCCGGGGACGACGGCGGGGAGGGTTTGACGAACCGCTTGCGCTTGAGCGGGTGCGCTGGGTGGGGGACTCGAATTGGCACCCTCTAGGCGGTCGTCGACTCCACAGCACCCTCGGACCGGAAGATCGAGCCCATGATGGCCGCCACGGCGAAGACGACCAACGCGAGCATGGGCAAAGCGGCCTGAACGAACATGAGGGCGCCACCGTCACCCTTGTCCCCGACATAGCCGGCGAAGTCCCACAACCAGTGGATGACGATCGGTTCCAACAGCGTCCCCGTGGAGCGCCGAACGCCGTACATCACGCTGCCGTAGAGGAAGGAGGTACCGACCTCTGCCAACGTGGGGCTGACCTCATGGCCGAGGACGATGTTGGCCGCGTGCAGCAAGCCGAACAGCAACGAAGACCAGAACCAGACCCCGACTTCGCCGACGCCGCCGCGCAGCGCCGTGACGAGGATTCCGCGGCAGAGCGTCTCCTCGGCGACGGCGATGCACAGAGTGCCGACCGCCAGCCACAGGATCAGCGAGCCTTCGGTCCCGCCCCAGTCCGTCCGCACGAGCGCCACGACGACGGCAAGACCGAGCAACGCCGCGATCAGCAGCGTCCATCGTGGTGAGCGACGCTCCTCGTGGAACACCGGACGCCACCACCCCATGAAGTACACACCGGCCAGGAGGGCGGCCGCACCCGGGCCGACCGGGATGACGATGCCCTTGATGACGTTGCTCGGGGTGTCAGCGAGCTCGTCGAAGTCGATGCCGGACGGGAGCACTGACACCACGGCATAGATGGCGTACGCAGCCCAGATCACGACTCCGATGAGCGGGCGCGGCGGCACGCGCATCGACCGATCAATGCGTTGGGTCATCCTGGCCCCTGCCTCGGCCCGATTGCCATACCGGGCTTAGGGACTATCGCGCGGATCGGCGGGCGGTTCCAGCCTTTAGGTGATTGACGCCTGGCCTCGGTGACAGAGCGGACGGCCGGCGTCTCGGTCGGCTCGGTGCTCGATGTCGTCTGGCACGAGTGTTGATCGAGGTCGTCTGGGAAGCTGGACCAGCAGTGGATGATCCGCGCTCGGCGCCCGCCTGGCAGCGGATCCCAGCAAGCCACAACAGACGTGCGCCGGTCAGGCGGGAACGCCCATCGGCTCAGTGCGCGCTGCTGTCGAGGGTCCGCCAGCGGCGCAGCCAGCGGGTCAGGTCCGAGGGGGTGATGATCCCGACCACCTCGCCATCCTGGACCACCAGGACCCGCCCGGCCTCGCCGTCCTGTAGCTTGCCGACCACGCCGTCCATCCGTGCATCCGGCGCCACCACGACCTGGTCGCCCAGCGGGACCATGTGGTCCCGCACCCGACGGGTCGGCCACTGCTCCCTGGGCACCCGCCGGACCCCCCGCAGGGTCAGCAGGCCGATCGTCCGCCCCTGCTCCTCGACCGGGAACGCGCCGTGGTCATAGCGCATGAAGTAGTCGTCCACCGCGTCCTGCAGCGACAGCTCCGGGGGGATCCGCCGCAGGTCGGCGGCCATCACGTCCTCGGCCTCGACCCCGGCCAGCAGCTGCTGCAGCTGGAGGTCCTGGTAGGAGGAGCGGGCGGCCTGGACCAGGAACCAGCCGATGAAGGCGAACCAGATCCCGCCGGCCAGATCCCCGGCCAGGAGGGAGGCGACCCCGGCGGCGACCAGCAGCCAGCCCACGGCCTGGCCGGCCTGAGAGGCAATCCGGGTGGCCCGGCCGAGGCTGCCGGTGGTCTTCCAGATGGCCGAGCGCAGCAGCCGCCCCCCATCCAGCGGGAAGCCCGGGACCAGGTTGAACGCCGCCAGCAGCAGATTCGTCCAGGCGAGATAGCCGAGCGTCCCGGCCAGCGGTCGGGACAGAATCTCACGGCCCAAGCTGGCAACGATCCCGAACAGCGCCGCCAGGAGGGCGCTGGTAAGCGGGCCCACCAGCGCGATCAGGAACTCGTCGGCCGGCCCGCGGGACTCCACCCTGGCCCGCGTCGCCCCGCCGAACAGGAACAGAGTGATGTCC
>DATABK010000634.1:0-7563 GCA_036259695.1 Actinomycetes bacterium
GCATCGAGGGGAACTCTCCGTCGCTGGAAGCTGAACCGGAGCCTCCAGTGTACGGTCCGGCCACGACAAGGCCGTGGCCGGAGCTTTACGAGGCCGAGATGCGGCAAGGGTAGAGTAGGCGGCCGTGCCCCCGAACGGCCGCGAGCTGGGAGCGTCATGGAGAGCTTCGTCATCAAGGGCGGGCAGCCGCTGAGCGGCGTCATCCGCCCGGCCGGGAACAAGAACGCCGCGCTGCCCATCCTGGCCGCCTCCCTGCTGGCCGACGAGCCGGTGGTGCTGCGCAACGTCCCCCACATCCTGGACGTCGAGACGATGCTGGAGCTGGTCGCCTCGACCGGTGCCACCGTCGAGCGGACCGGCCCCAACGAGGTCCGCATCGACCCCCGCGGCCTGCGCCGGGCCTCCCTCGACCCGGCCCTGTGCACCCGCATCCGGGCCTCGGTGCTGCTGGCCGCGCCGCTGGTGGCCAGGACCGGCCACTGCCTGCTGCCGCCCCCCGGCGGCGACGTGATCGGCCGGCGGCGGCTCGACACCCACCTGCTGGCCTTCCGGTCCCTCGGCGTCCACGCCAGCTTCGACCGGGCCCTGGAGCTGGAGGTGGGCCGGCTCCGGGGGGCGTCGATGTTCCTGGACGAGGCGTCGGTGACGGCCACCGAGAACGCGATCATGGCCGCCGTGCTGGCCGACGGCACCACGACCATCGGCAACGCCGCCTGCGAGCCCCACGTCCAGGACCTCTGCCGGTTCCTGGTCGGCCTCGGGGCCCGGATCTCGGGGATCGGCTCCAACCTGCTGCGGATCGAGGGGGTCGACCGGCTCGGTGGGGGCGAGCACACCATCGGCAGCGACTACATCGAGGTGGCCAGCTTCATCGGCCTGGCCGCCGTCACCGGCGGCGAGCTGGCCGTCGAGGGCGTGATCGAGGACGACCTGCGCCCGGTCGAGGTCGGCTTCAGCCGCCTCGGGCTCACCTGGGAGCTGGACGGGGACCGGCTGCGGGTCCCCCGCGACCAGCGCCTCGAGGTCGAGGACGACCTCGGCCAGGCCATCCCCAAGATCGACGACGGGCCCTGGCCGGCGTTCCCGGCCGACCTGACCTCGATCGCGGTCGCGGTCGCCACCCAGGCCAGGGGCACGGTGCTGATCTTCGAGAAGATGTTCGAGAACCGGCTGGTGTTCGTGGACAAGCTGGTCGGCATGGGGGCCAGGATCATCGTCTGCGACCCCCACCGGGTGGTTGTCAACGGCCCCACCCAGCTGTACGGGGAGCGCCTCGAGTCCCCCGACATCCGCGCCGGCATGGCCCTGCTGCTGGCCGCCCTGGCCGCCGACGGCGAGTCGATCATCGGCAACGTCGGCCAGATCGACCGGGGCTACGAGCGCATCGACGAGCGGCTACGGGCCCTCGGGGCCAACATCGAACGCACCGGCTGAGCCGTGGCCCTGGGCGCCGGCGACTGCGAGCGGCTCCACGACGGGCTGATCGCCCAGCCGGTCAACACCGCCTCCGCCCTCGCCTATGTCGCCGTCGGCGCCTGGCTGCTCGGCCGCCGCCAGGTTGGCTTCGGGGTCGCCGTGGCCGCCGCCGGCGTCGGCAGCGTCGACTACCACGGCCCCGGCTCCCCCGCCGCCCGGCTGCTGCACGACGCCGGACTGTACGCGGTGGTCGGGTTCGTCGCCTGGCAGGAGATCGCCCGCCGGGTCGGACGGGCCCGCCGGGCCCGGGCCGGGGTCCCCTGGGTCGGCTGGACCCCGCGCCGCCGCACCGCCTACCGGGCCGCCCTGGCCGCCACCGCCGCCGGCGCCGCCGGCTGGTGGGCCGGCCGCACCCAAAGCCCCTGGTGCGACCCGGACAGCCTCCTCCAGGGCCACGCCGCCTGGCACCTCGTCGGTGCATTCGCCCTGGCCTGCTGGGCCGTGGCCGCCCTCGACCCGCCGGCTCAGGCCAGGTCGTAGAAGCCGATGTCGGCCCTTCTGATGGTGACCAGGACCGCGTCCGAGGTCCGCTGGGCGTCGGGCGGCGGGCTCTCGGTGAGGATCAGCTGGAAGTAGAGGCTGCGCAGGAAGGCGCTGACGTTGGCCCGGGCGGCCGACTCGGCCTCGCTGGCATAGGCCGAGCGCCACGACTCCTGGCCGGGGGCGGCGGTGAAGCGGTCCAGCCAGGCGACCAGCCAGGTCCGGTCGACCAGGTTGCGGCGGAGCACGTTGAGGACGGCGTAGGCCAGGCGCTCGTCCTCGTGGTGGACGAACACCGCCGGGGCCGGGGTCAGCAGGCGGTCGGCGATCGCGTCCAGGATCCGCTGGAGCTCGGTCGCGCCCAGATGGGGGCTGCGGGCCAGCATCATGAACAGGTCGGCGGCGTGGCCGATGGCGTTCGCCCAGCCCGGGCCCGGGACCCAGCTGCGCAGGTCCCGCTCGCGCAGCACGTAGCCGAGGGCCGCCTCCAGGAAGCCGTCCAGGTCGGCCTGGTCGAGAAACGGGTTGGCGTTGTCGAAGGCGACGATCTCCATGAGGATCAGCACCGAGTAGGTGCGCAGGTAGACCGAGTCGGTCCCCTGCTCGCCGAGGCCGGCCTCCAGGTTGGCGACCATCTGCTTGGCCATGGTGCGCAGCTGGTCGCTGCCGTACTGGCCCCGCTCGATCCAGGCGGCCAGGATCCGGTAGGCGAACTCGTCCCGCAGCTCCGGGTCGGTCGAGCCCAGCCAGCCGAGCAGCTCGGGGGTGAGCTCGCCGACCCACTCGCCCTGGGGGAGGGCGTTCTCGTCGTTGGCGATGACCCGCCAGAAGCTCCGGTCCATCAGCCCGGCACCCTGTTCACCGGGGACCTGGCCTCAAGGCCCCCGGACCCCTCCAGGAGCTTGAGGAGCTCCATGAGGTCTCCGACCCGGTGGGCGTCGTCGGGCTCAGGGTAGCGGGCGAAGCGGTCGATCAGCACCGGGGTGATGCCGACCGCCCGGGCCGCGACCACGTCGTTGGCCGGCTGGTCACCGACGTGCACGGTCGCCGCCGGGCCGGCCCCGGCCTCGGCCAGGGCGGCCTCGAAGATCCGCGGGTCGGGCTTGGCCACCCCCAGGACCCCGGAGATGGCCACGGTCGCGAACAGGTGGTCGACCTCCTGGAGGGCGAGGATGTCGGCCAGCCAGGGCTCGAAGTTGGACACCACCCCGAGGGTGACGCCCCGGCCGGCCAGCTCCTCCAGGGCCGGCCGGACGTCGTCGAACAGCTGGTAGCCGGCCGGGTCGCTGAACGCGGCGAACAGGGCCTCGGCGAGCTCTTCCCCGGTGTGCCCGAGACTGGCCAGCACGTCCCGGTAGAACCCCATCCAGAACTCGCGCTGGGTGGCCGGGTCGGTCCAGTCGTCCGGCCAGGCCGCGGTCCGCACGGCGGCGGCGACGGCCGCGTCGACGGCCGCCTCCTCAAGGGGCAGGCCCTGGTCGGCGGCGACGGCCACGAACCGTCCCTGGAAGCTCGGCGCGGGCGCCAGCAGCGTGTCGCCGGCGTCGAACAGCACGCAGTCGAGCGGATCCGGAATGGGGGGCAGACGGCTCATATTGCGCAGGCTACCGTCCCCAACCGGCCGCAGTCACGGGTTGCGGTCGCCGACCGGTGGTGCCTTGCCCACCTCCAGCAGCCTCTGCAACTCCTCCCAGACCTCGTCGACGCGGCGGCCGAGCTTCTCCAGGGAGCCGCTGTTGTCGATCACGATGTCCGCTCTGGCCAGGCGTTTCTCCGGTTCCAGCTGGGCCGCGATGCGGTTGCTGGCGTCGCGCTCCCCGACCCCCTTGGCGGCCAGCCGCTCGACCTGGATCTCGGTCGGCGAGTGGGTGACGATGACCACGTCGACGCCCTGGGCCAGCCCGGCCTCGATCAGCAGGGCCGCGTCCAGGACCACGACCACGTCCTGGTCGTGGTACTCCTCGAGGCGGTCGGCGATGCGGGCGAAGATGGCCGGATGGGTGATCTCGTTCAGCAGGGCCAGCTTCGACTTGTCGGCGAAGACGATGTCGGCCAGGGCCTGTCGGTCGATCTGGCCGTCGGGGTGCAGCACCCCGGGGCCGAAGTGCTCGCGGATCTTGCACCAGGCCGGCAGCCCGGGCATGACGATCTGCCTGGCGATGTGGTCGGCGTCGATGATCTCGGCACCCCGCTCGGCGAGCATGGCCGACACCGTGCTCTTGCCCGAGGCGATGCCTCCCGTGAGCCCGACCAGCAGCATGCCCGCCGCCCCCTCGAGGTACGTACCGCGACCGGCCGACCGTGCCACCGACGGGGCGGACTGGGCCTCGGGGCCCGGCCCGCTACTCGCCGGCGTTCTTGCGCTTCAGGTCCTCGACGATGTTCTCGAGCGTGTCGTCGCCCGCCTGCTCCCCCTGGCCGGCGTCGGCCGCCTGGGCCTGCTCGCCCTCCTGGACGGCCTGCTCCTCGGCCGGCTGCCCCTCGGCCGGCTGCCCCTCGTCGTAGCCGCCCTCGTAGAACCCGGCCTCCTGGAACGCCTCGGCCATGGCCGTGCCGGGCATCACGCCGATGGGGTTGCCCTGCTCGTCGTAGACGTAGCTGCCGTCGGCGTAGTCGCCCTCGGCATAGCCGCCGTCGACGTAGGCGCCCTCGGCGTACTCGCCCTCGTAGCCCTGGTAGGCGCCCTCCTCCAGGGCCAGCTCGTCCTCCTGGGCGGTGAGCTGGGCCTGGTCCTGGCCGGCCTGCTTGAGCGACAGGGAGATGCGGCGGCGGTCCAGGTCGATGTCGATCACCTTGACGGTGATCTCCTCGCCGACGCTGACGACCTGCTCGGGGATGTCGACGTGGCGCTCGGCCAGCTCCGAGATGTGGACCAGGCCCTCGATGCCGTCGTCAACGCGAACGAAGGCCCCGAACGGCACCAGCTTGGTCACCCGGCCCGGGATCAGCTCGCCGATCTGGTGGGAGCGGGCGAACTGGCGCCACGGGTCCTCCTGGGTCGCCTTGAGCGACAGCGAGACCCGCTCGCGCTCCAGGTCGACGTCCAGGACCTCGACCTCGACCTCCTGGCCGACCTCGACCACCTCCGAGGGGTGGTCGATGTGCTTCCAGGACAGCTCGGACACATGCACCAGGCCGTCCACCCCGCCCAGGTCCACGAAGGCCCCGAAGTTGACGATGCTGGAGACGACGCCCTTGCGGACCTCGCCCTTGCGCAGGGTGTGCAGGAACGCACGGCGGGTGGCCGACTGGGTCTCCTCCAGCCAGGCCCGGCGGGACAGGACAACGTTGTTGCGGTTCTTGTCGAGCTCGATGATCTTGGCCTCGAGGGTGCGCCCGACATAGGGGTGCAGGTCGCGCACCCGGCGCATCTCGACCAGGGAGGCGGGGAGGAAGCCGCGCAGGCCGATGTCGAGGATCAGGCCGCCCTTGACGACCTCGATGACGGTGCCCTCGACGATCTCGTCGTTCTCCTTCTTCTTCTCGATCGTGCCCCAGGCCCGCTCGTACTGGGCCCGCTTCTTGGACAGGATCAGGCGGCCGTCCTTGTCCTCCTTCTGCATGACCAGGGCCTCGATGTGGTCACCGAGCGTGACGACCTCGTTGGGGTCGACGTCATGCTTGATGGACAGCTCGCGGGAGGGGATGACGCCCTCGGACTTGTAGCCGATGTCGAGCAGGACCTCGTCGCGGTCGACCTTCACCACGTAGCCGTCGACGATGTCGCCCTCCTCGAAGGCCTTCAGCGACTCTTCGTAGGCGGCCGCGAGGTCTTCGGCGGAGCCGACATCGTTCTGCGTCACCTGGGTGGTTACCCCGGGGACGTCCTGCTCGGTTGCGGTGGGTCGGTCGGTGGACTCGGTCAACTGCTCGTCTCCTAGACTGTCGGACAGAAGGCTCCCCCTGCAGACATTTCGTGGCGGTGAGGCGACGCGATGAGCGTCAGAACACACTGGCAGAAAAGCCCACAGTGGTTCGGCAGATGGTAGCCGTCCCAGCTTGGCCGCGTCAACGGTGCATGCGCGTATGACCTGCGAGTTTATGGTTCTTCAAGAAAGGGTGGTCAAGTGACCGAACCGCTCTACCAGCGTGATGCCTACCTCGCCGCCTTCGATGCCCAGGTCACCGGGGTCGAGCCCGACGGTGTCGTGCGCGACCGGACCGCGTTCTTTCCCGGTGGGGGCGGTCAGCCACCCGACACCGGCGTCCTGGAGGTCGAGGGGGTCGAGCTGGCCGTCACCGGGTCCCAGCGCCGCGAGGGCCGGGTCGTGCTCCTGGTCGACGGGGAGCCGCCGTCGGCCGGGGCCAAGGTTCGCGGCCGGCTGGACTGGGAGCGGCGCCACACCCTGATGCGGACCCACACCGCCCTGCACATGCTGTCGGGGGTGATCGGACGCGACTACGGGGCGCTGGTCACCGGGGGCAACTTCGAGGAGCAGAAGGCCCGGATGGACTTCGAGCTGTCGTCGATGAGCGCCGAGTTCGCCGAGGCGGTGGAGCGGGCGCTGCGGGTCGAGGTCGACGCCGACCGGCCGGTGCACGTCTCGTTCCTGTCCCCCGAGGAGTTCGCCGCCCGGCCCGAGCTGATCCGGACCAAGGCCAACCTGGTCCCCCAGGGCCTGGAGGTGATCCGGGTGATCGACATCGAGGGCCTGGACCGCCAGGCCGACGGCGGCACCCACGTCGCCTCGACCGGCGAGGTCGGCACCATCTACGTGGTCGGCCACCAGTCCAAGGGCAAGGGCAACAAGCGGCTGCGCATCGCCCTCGACCCGGTCCCGGCCCCACCGGGCCACGCCGAGTGACCCAGCCAGTGACCCAACCGGACTGGCTCGGCTGGGTGGCCCGGCTCCAGGCCATCGCCCAGGCCGGGCTGGAGCTGTCGGACGGCCCGTACGACCTGGAGCGGTACCGGGCGGTGCGGGTGCTGGCGGCCGAGATCGCCGCCGCCCACCTGGACCTGCCAACCGACGCCGAGCGCCTGCGCCTGGACGAGCTGCTGGCCGGGGACGGCGGCTACCCGACGCCCAAGGTCGACGTGCGGGCCCTGGTCCGCCGGGACGGCGAGGTGCTGCTGGTCCGGGAGCGCGTCGACGGCCGCTGGTCGCTGCCCGGCGGCTGGGCCGACGTGGGCTGGTCGCCGGCGGCCATGGTCGAGCGCGAGGTCGCCGAGGAGTCGGGCTTCCAGGTCCGGGCCCGGCGGCTGCTGGCCCTCTGGGACCGCTCGCTCCACAACCCGGGCCCGTTCCCCCACTCGGTCTACAAGGTGGCGGTGGCCTGCGACCTGCTCGGCGGCACCGCCCGCCCCAGCATCGAGACCCTGGACGCGGGCTGGTTCCCGCCCGGGGCGCTGCCCAAGCTGTCCACCGGCCGCATCACCGAGGCCCAGATCGCCCGGCTGGTGGAGCTGGACGACCACCCCGAGCTGCCCCCCGACCTGGACTAGCTGGCTCGGGCGCGAGCGGCCAGGCGGGTTCCCACCACCGCCCCGACCAGGGCGGCCAGGGCGACCACGACCAGCCAGGCCACCGGGAACTGGCCCGGCCCGCCGCCGGCCGCGGCCGCGGTGGGCTCGCCGGCGGCCCCGGCGGCGGGCGCCTCGGCCCC
>DATABK010000635.1:0-7620 GCA_036259695.1 Actinomycetes bacterium
GCCAGCCACTTCTTGAGGAAGTTGCCGTCGGCGTAGTCACCGGCGTGGTTGATCGGGCCCTTGGCCTGGGGCGAGGTGCCGGTGAAGTCGAGGATCAGGCGGCCGCCGCCCTCCGAGGTCTTGGTCAGGGTGATCCGCTGGGCATGCAGCCGGGGCGGGTCGACGCCGTCGTGCTCGGCGTAGTCCTCCCAGGCCCAGGTGCCGTCGGGGATGCGGGCCAGGAGCTCACGGCGGAACGCCTCGGTGGTCTTGTCGACGATGGCGTCGAAGCAGGCCTCGACGGTCGGGACGCCGTAGCGGTCGAACAGCTCGGCCAGGCGGCGGGCGCCCATCAGGCAGGCCGAGCACTCGGCGTCGAGGTCGGCGGCCAGCGAGTCGGGCATGCGCGAGTTGCGGGTCATGATGGTCAGGGCGGCCCGGTTGGGGACGCCCTCGTCCCACAGCCGGATCGGGGGGACCATCAGCCCCTCCTCGAACACGCTGGTGGCAGAGGACGGCATCGACCCGGGCACGGTCCCGCCGATGTCGTCGTGGTGGCCGAAGGCCTGCACGAACGCGACCACCCGGCCGCCGGCGAACACCGGCACGGTGACGCACAGGTCGGGCAGGTGGCCGATGCCGCCCTCGGACAGGTAGACGTCGTTGTGGAAGAACACGTCCCCGGGCCGCATGGTGTCCAGCGGGAAGTCCCGCACCACCGGGTGGACCAGGGCCGAGTACGACCGCCCGGTGAGCTTGCGCAACCGGGCGTCGTGGATCCCGGCCCGGAAGTCGTGGGCGTCGCGGATCATCGGCGACCGGGCCGTCCGCCCGATCGCCGTCTCCACCTCCCGCTCGATCGAGGCCAGCGTCCCCTCGACAATCTCCAGCGTGACCGGGTCGGGCCCGTTCACGACGCCCCCCATCGGGTCACGATCAGGTTCCCGAACCGGTCCACCTGGGCCCGGAACCTCGGGGCCAGCGGCACCGTGGCCCCGTACTCCTCCACCACCGCCGGGCCCTCGACCATGTCACCCGGCCCCAGGTCGTCTCGGCGATAGATCGCCGTGTCGACAAATCCACTCCTGGGGTCGAACCAGGCGGGCCGGGTCGCGGCGCGGGTGGGGCTGTGGACAGCCGAGCGCATCCGATCCGACCCTTGGCTACCCTCCCGTTCGGGGGCCCCAGGAACCCGGGGTTGGGGGTGAGCTGCGCCCGGGTCGGCTGCCGGGCCACCCACGTTGCGTGCCGGCTCCCGGGGGTCGGGTGCCGGGCGGAGGGTGGGGCGGCGGAGAGGGCCGATGCCGGTGATGCGGAGGTTGACCCACTCGACCTGCTGGGTGGGGTCGTCGCGGAAGCTGTAGCCGTACAGGCGCTGGTGGGCGTCGTGGAAGGCGGCCACGGTGGCCCCGGTGCAGGCCGCGTCGACGGGACCGTCGGGGATCGGGACCCAGACCTCGAAGGCCTGGCCGAAGTAGCGCAGGTCGGCCGAGCGGAGGTAGCGCTGGGCGGGGCGGGCGAAGCCCTCGGCGTCCAGGGAACGGGCGGCCCGTTCCTCCAGGGCGGCCAGGGTGGCGGCGACCTCGGCCACGTCCAGGTCGGCGTGGCGGGCGACCGCGGTCTGGACCTCGTCGTGCTTGACGTCGACGGTCAGCAGCCCGAAGGCGGACAGGTTGCCGGGGTCGCGGGGGACGACGGCCGCGGGCAGGCCGAGCAGCTCCAGCAGCCGGCAGACGGCCAGCGACCCCGACCCGCCGAAGGTGGCCAGGACGAAGTCGCGCACGTCCAGGCCGCGCTGGACGGTCACCTGGCGCAGGGCGTTGGCCTGGTTCCAGGCGGCGATCTCCAGCACCCCGGCGGCGACCGAGTGACGGTCCATCCCGAGCTTGGACCCGAGCGCCTCCAGCCCGGCCGTGGCCGCCCCCGCCTCCAGCGGGACCTCGCCGCCGAGCAGGTGGGGCGGTATCCGGCCCAGGACCAGGTTGGCGTCGGTCACCGTCGGCTCGGTGCCGCCCCGGCCGTAGCACATCGGGCCCGGGTCGGCCCCGGCCGAGCGTGGCCCGACCTTGAGGCCGCCCTCGCGGGACAGCCAGGCCACCGACCCGCCGCCGGCGCCGACGGTGACCACGTCGACCATGGGGATCTTGGACGGGTAGCCGCCGACGCTGCCCTCGGTGGTCAGGGTCGGCTGGCCGTCCAGGACCACGCTGACGTCGGTGGAGGTGCCGCCGCCGTCGAGGGTCAGCACCCGCTCGAACCCGGCCGCCCTGGTGACCATGGCCGCCCCCAGGGCCCCGGCCGCCGGCCCGGACAGCACGGTCGCGATCGGCTGGTGGACAACCTCGGCCGCCGACAGGACCCCGCCGTTGGACTTCATCACGTAGAACGGCACCGCTCGATCGGGCGCGAGTGCGGCCAGGCGGTCGGCGATGGTGGCCACGTACCGGGCCACCCGCGGCTTGACGGCCGCGTCGACCAGGGTGGTCATGGCCCGCTCGTACTCCCGGCACTCGCGCAGCACGTCGCTGGAGACCGAGACGGCGGCCTGTGGGTGCTCGGCGGCCAGGACCTCGCGCATGCGCCGCTCATGGTCCGGGTTGGCATAGGCGTGCAGGAAGCAGACGCCGACGGCGGTCACCTGCCGGTCGCGGAGGAACCGGGCCGCCGCCCGCGCCCCCTCCTCGTCGAACGGCCGCAGCTCGGCGCCGGTGTGGTCGAGGCGGCCGCCGACGGTGCGGACCAGGTCGGCGGGGACGATCCGGGGCGGCTTGACCCAGAACCAGCTGTTGCCGTAGCCGTCGGGGACGCTCTGGCGGGCGATCTCCAGCAGGGCCCCGAACCCCTCGGTGGTGACGAAGCCGAGCCGCCCGACCTTGCCCTCCAGGAGCTGGTTGGTGGCCACGGTGGTGCCGTGGCAGACGGCGGTGACGGCGTCGGCGTCGACCCCGAGGGCGGCCAGGACCTTGGCCACCCCGTCCATGAACCCCTCGGCCGGGTCGGCCGGGGTCGAGGGGGTCTTGATGGCCGCCAGCTCGCCGGTGTCCTCGTCGAAGGCGACCACGTCGGTGAAGGTGCCGCCGGTGTCGACCCCGACCCGGATTCGGCGGTCGGTCATCTCTCGGGTGGTGGGTGGGGGAAGCTCGTCTCGGCCGGGCGGCGGAGGTCGTCGAGGTGGCGTTCGACCAGGGCCAGGTTGCGGTCGGCGAGGTGGTCGAAGCGCTGGGGGACGCTGGAGCCGGGGGTGACGGTGGCCATGGCGGTGGCCGGGTCGAGGCGGGCGCTGCACCATCCCTGGTGGGAGGCGGCTCTGGCCACCACCTCGGCCACCGGGGTGACGATCATGGAGTTGCCGAAGTACAGCATCCCGGCCGGGTCGGAGCCGGTGGCGTTGGCCCCGACCACGAACACGTGGTTGTCGTAGGCGCGGGCCCGGTTGGTCAGCTCCCAGATGTCGGCCGAGCGCAGCAGGGCCGAGGGGCGGCACAGGACCTCGGCCCCGAGCACGGCCTCGGCCCGGGCCAGCTCCGGGAAGTCGCCGTCGTAGCAGATGAGCAGGCCGATCCGGGCCAGCTCGGTGTCGACCACCACCGCCCGGTCGCCGCGGGTGACCCAGCCGCCCTGGTCGCGGTCCTCCAGGTAGAAGACGTGGGTCTTGCGGTAGGTGCCGAGGACGGCGCCGGTGGGACCGATGAGGGCGGCGGTGTTGTGGACGGTGCCGCGGGCCTCGCCGCGTTCGTAGCTGCCCACCACGATGTGGGTCCGGAGGCGGGCGGCGGTGTCCTGGAGGGCCTCGGTGACGGGCCCGGGGATCTCGCTGACCAGGTCCCAGAGGGCGGCCGGGTCGAGGCCGGGGGTGTAGCCGGTGGTGGCCGACTCCGGGAGGACGACGAGCTCGGCGCCGGTGGCGTCGACGCACTGCTCGACGAGGGTCGTGCAGGTGTCCAGGTTGGCCTTGACGGTGGCGGCGGTGAGGGGGCCTGGGGCGGGGGCGGACTGGATGGCGGCGGCGGTGAAGGGGCGCATGGGGTCAGTGGTTCCTGGTGGCGCGGCGGGCCAGGTAGCCGCCGACCAGGGCGCCGAGCAGGGCCGCGGCGGCGCCGAAGGCGACGCCGGCGGCGAAGTCCCCGCCGGGGAGGGTGGTCCGGGGGCGGGCGGGGGCGGTGTACACGCGTGGACCGGCCCCCCCGGCACCTGCTCCGGCCGCCGCTCCCCCACCGCCGACACCGGTGGTGAGGGTGCCCACCGCGCCGGCGCCGGCCGCCCCGAGGCCGGCTTGCCCTTCCCCGACGGCGGCCTCCGCCTCGCCGCCGGTCAGGACCTCGTCCACCGCGGTGAAGAACTCCCCCGCGGTGCGTTTGGCCACCGTGGCCAGGAGGCGTTGGCCGACGCCGCCGATCATGCCGCCGACCACGGCGTCCGCGTCGTACGACACCAGGGTGGTGCCGTTGTCGCCCGCGGACAGTTCCACGGTGACGTCGGCGGCGACGGTGCCGGGGGTGCCCGAGCCGTTGGCTCGCAGGAGGAAGCTGTGGGGGGCCTGGTGGTTGGTGAGGCGGACGTCGCCGGCGTAGGTGCCGCGGACCGAGGCGACGCCGGCGGTGACGGTCATGGCGTAGGCGTCCTCGCCGACCTGCTCGAGGCGCTCGCAGCCCGGGATGGTGCGCACCAGCACGCCGGGGTCCTGGAGGGCGGCGTAGACCGTCTCGACCGGGGCGTGGAGGGTGGCGGTGCCGGCGATCCTCATCGGTCCTCCTTCCGGGCGTTCCGGGCGTGGCGTTCCCGCAGGGCCCACAGCTCCGACGGGGAGATCGGCATGGTGTCGACGAAGATGCCCTCGGCGTCGGAGATGGCCGCGGCCAGCACCGCCGACCCGGGGATCGTGCCGGCCTCGCCGGCGCCCTTGATGCCGAGGGGGTTGAGTGGCGACAGGGTCTCCAGGTGGTCGGTCTCGACCTTGGGGACCTCGGAGGCGTACGGCATCAGGAAGTCCATGAACGAGGCGTTGAGCAGCTGGCCGTTCTCGTCGTAGACCATCCGCTCGTACAGGGCTCCGCCGACTCCCTGGGCGACCCCCCCGTGGACCTGGCCCTCGACGATCCGGGGGTTGATGAGCCGGCCGCAGTCGTGGACCACGCAGTACTTGAGGATCCGGACCTCGGCCGTCTCCGGGTCGGTCTCGACCACCACCGCGTGGGCGCCGTTGGCGAAGGTCGAGCGGACCGGCGAGTACCAGTCGGTCGCCTCCAGCCCGGGCTCGTCGTCCTCGGCCACCGGCGGGTCCTCGACCCCCCGCCCGACGGCGAACTGGGTCGCCAGCTTGGCCTGCTCGTCGAAGGCGTAGCGCAGCGGGTTGGCCAGCACGGCCACCGTCTCCAGGGCGATCTCGCGCTCCGGGGCCCCCTTTACGCTGACCGTGCCGTCGGCCAGCTCCAGGTCGTCGGGGTCGGTCTCCAGGGCCTCGGCGGCGATCCGCAGGGCCTTGGCCCGCACCTTGCCGGCGGCCAGGGCGATGGCGTTGCCGCTCATCACCGCGGCCCGGCTGGCGAAGGTCCCGACCGCGTACTTGAAGCGGCGGGTGTCGCCGGTGACGACCGTGACCCGCTCCACCGGGACCCCGAGGGTCTCGCCGCCCACCTGGGCGAAGGCGGTCTCGTGGCCCTGGCCCTGGGTGGTCAGGCCGGTGGCCACCGTGACCGTCCCGTTGGTCTCCACCCGCACATGCGCGCCCTCGTACGGGCCCACTCCGGTGCCCTCGACGTAGCAGGCCAGGCCGATCCCGACCCGCCGCCCGGCCGCCCTTGCCTCGTCCCGGAAGGCCGCGAACTCCTCCCAGCCGACCAGCTTCTTCACCTTGTCCAGGGTCGCCGGGTAGTCGCCGGAGTCGTAGACCAGCGGCCGCCCGTCCTGGAAGGTCAGGTGGTGGTCGTAGGGCATCTCGGAGGGCTGGATGAAGTTGGCCGCGCGGACCTCGGCCCGGTCGCGGCCCAGGTGGGCGGCGATGGCGTCCATGGTCCGCTCCATGACGAACGCCGCCTGGGGGCGGCCGGCGCCCCGGTAGGGGGTGACGATCACCGTGTTGGTGTAGACCGAGCGGAACTCGGCCCGGTAGGCCCCCGGCTTGTAGGGGCCGAGGAGCTGGGTCGCGGTGATGATGGGGACGATGATCCCGTACGGGGTGTAGGCCCCGTTGTCGTGGACGAACTCGACGGCCAGGCCGAGCAGGCGGCCGTCGTCGTCGAAGCCGACGCTGACGTGGTGGCGCTGGCCGCGCTCGTGGGCGGCGGCCACGAAGTGCTCGCGCCGGTCCTCGGCCCACTTGACCTCGCGCCCGAGGCGGATGGCGGCCCAGGGGACCAGGACCTCCTCGGGCCAGGGGTGCATGATCTTGACCCCGAAGCCGCCGCCGACGTCGGGGGCGACGACCTCGACCCGGTCCACCGGCACGCCCAGCTTGACCGCGAGGGCGAACCGGACCGAGGTCGAGGTCTGGGTCGAGCTGTAGACCCGCAGGGACCGGTCGGCGGCGTCCCAGCGGGCGTACACCCCCCGGCCCTCCAGGGGCATGGAGGCCGAGCGCTCGATGGTGAAATTGAGCTCGAGGCGGTGGGGGGCGGCGGCCACGGCGGCGCGGGCGTCGCCGTGCTCCTGGACCATGTGGGCGGCGACGTTGTCGGGCACGTCGTCGTGCACGGTGCGCTCGGCGGCCACGGCCGCGTCCAGGCCGACCACCGGCGGGAGCGGCTCGTAGGTGACGGCGATCCGCTCGCAGGCGTCCTCGGCCAGGTAGCGGTCGCGGGCCACGACCATGGCCACCGGCTCCCCGACGTGGCGGACGACCCCGTTGGCCAGGGCGTACGCGGTCCGGCCGGCGTACAGGTCGGGGTGCGGGATCAGCAGGGGCAGGGGCTCGGCCACCGGCCCCTCCAGGTCCTCCCAGGTGTAGACGGCCACCAGCCCGTCGACCTCCAGGGCCCCGCTCACGTCGATGTCCAGGACCCGGGCGGCGGCATGGGGGCTGCGCACGAACGCCGCCGCCAGCGCCCCGCCGCCGAGGTCGTCCAGGTAGCGGCCGTCCCCGGCGACCAGCCGCGGGTCCTCCCGCCGAGGGATCGGCTCCCCCATCGTCCGGGTCGTCACCGCGCCGCCTCCTGTTCGCGGATCAGCTCGGCGGCCCGCAGGACCGAGGCGACGATGTTCTGGTAGCCGGTGCAGCGGCAGAGGTTGCCGCCGATGGCCCGGCGAGCCTCCTCCTCGGTGGGGTCGGGATGCTGGCGCAGCCAGGCGGTGACGGTGGTGACGAACCCGGGGGTGCAGAAGCCGCACTGGAGGCCGTGGCAGTCCCGGAAGGCCTGCTGGACCGGGCCGAGGCCGCCATCGGGCGAGCGGCAGCCCTCGACGGTGGTGATCTCGGCCCCGTCCACCCCCACCGCGAACAGCAGGCAGGAGCGCATCGGCCGCCCGTCGACCAGCACCGTGCAGGCCCCGCAGACGCCGTGCTCGCAGCCGAGGTGGGTGCCGGTCAGGCCCAGGTCGTGGCGGAGGCAGTCGGGCAGCAGCCGCCTGGCCGGCACCCGCACCCGGTGGGGCACGCCGTTGACCACCAGCCGGGTCTCGTGGAGCACCTCCCCGGCCGGGGTGCCG
>DATABK010000636.1:0-11594 GCA_036259695.1 Actinomycetes bacterium
CGCACAAGGGAGGGCCGTGGCCACCACTGTCGGCGACCTGCTTGGCATCGACGAGCTCCGCCTCGGGCTGGTCGCCGGCAAGCAGGGGCTGGACCGGCCGATCCGCTGGGCGCACGTGTCCGAGCTCAAGGACCCGACCAGGTTCCTGCGCGGCGGCGAGGTGCTGCTGACCACCGGCCTCGGCATGCGCGGCGGCCCGGCCGCCCAGGCGGCCTACGTCGAGCAGCTGGCCGGCGCCGACCTGGCCGCCCTCGGCCTCGGCCTCGGGTTCGCCTTCAAGGCCACCCCGCCGGCCGTGCGCGACGCCGCCGACCGGGCCGGCTTCCCGGTGTTCGAGGTCCCCTTCGAGGTGCCGTTCATCGCCATCACCGAGGCGCTGTTCTCACGCCTGGTCAACGAGCAGTACGTGCTCCTCCAGCGGGCCGGGACGGTCCAGCAGACCCTGTCGCGGCTGCTGGTCGAGGGGGCCGGCCTGGACGCCCTGCTGGAGGCCTACGCCCGCATGACCGGGACCAGAGCCCTGCTCCTGGACGTCCGCGGCGAGGTCATGGCCGAGGCCAGGGGGGCCAGCGGCCTGCTCCCGCCCAAGGCCGTCTGGGCCGAGATCCAGGCCCTGCGGCCCGAGGGCAACGAGTTCTCCCTCAGCCTGTCGGACGAGGGCGGCAGCCGCACCCTGCTGCCGGTGCTGGTCGGGGGCGGCCCGGCCGGGTTCCTGGTGCTGCACCGGGGCGGCCGGCCGGAGCCGTTCCACCAGGTGGTCGTCCACCACCTGGCCACCGCCGTGGCCCTGGAGCTGGCCAAGGCCCAGGCGGTGGCCCGGACCGAGCGCCGGCTGGTCGGCGACTTCCTCGACGCCCTGCTCGAGGGCGAGCTGTCCGGCGAGGAGATCCGGCGGCGGCTGCGCTTCCTCGGCCTCGGCGCCTCTCCGGCGATCGCCGTGCTGGTGGCCAGGCGGGCCGACGGCGACCGCTCCGAGGCGGCGGTCGAGGGGCTGCGGCTGCTGGTCCAGGACCGGCTGTCGCGGCGGCCGGCGCCGTATGTCTGCAGCATCCAGGGTGCCTCGGTGGTGGCCCTGTTCGAGGCGGCCGGTCCCACCGAGGCCCGCGCGGCCGCCGAGGCGGTGGCCGAGGCCGCCCAGGCCAGAGGCATGGCCGGCCGGTTCGGGCTGGGCATGCCCGAGGCCGACCCACGCGGCCTGCGCCGCGCCTACCAGGAGGCCCGGTTCGCCCTGGAGGCGGCCGGCCCGGCCCCGGCCGGCGAGCATCTGGCCCGGGTCGCGACCGTCGATGACCTGGGCAGCCACCGCCTGCTCCTGGCCAGGCAGGAGGACGCCGCCCTGGAGGCCATCTCCCGCGGCCTGCTCGGCCCCCTGGCCGACTACGACCGCCGCCAGCACGGCGAGCTGGTGGCCAGCCTGCGGGTGTTCCTGGAGCACAACGGGAACTGGGAGGCGGCCGCCCGGGCCCTGGCCATTCACCGCCACACCCTGCGCTACCGCATCCGCCGGGTCGCCGACCTGACCGGCCGCGACCTGGACCGGGCCGGCGACCGGGTCGAGTTCTGGCTCGCCCTCCAGGCCGCCGACGTGCTCGACGGCCGCGGGGCGGGACGGTGATACCTACGGTGCCGAAGTGGCAGCACGGTGCGACGGCCAGTGCCGGTTCGTACATGGACGCCCCCGGACGTGGTGTTAGCGTCCTATCCTGCCCGTGTGGTGGGATCGGCGGATCGGCCGCCGGAGATCAGGGGAAGCGATGACAGACTCGGGGGTCCAGGCGGGCGTCCGCACGATCGACCTGGACCGCGACGACCTGGCCGCCATCGAGCTGATCGGCGTCGAGAAGGAGTTCACCGGCGGGGGCCACGCTGTCCGGGCCGTCGAGCACGTCGACCTCCGGATCGCCGAGGGCGAGTTCTTCTCCCTGCTCGGCCCCTCGGGCTGCGGCAAGACCACCACCCTGCGGATGATCGCCGGCTTCGAGGAGCCGACCGCCGGCCGGATCCTCCTCCACGGCCGCGACATGGTCGGCGTCCCGCCCTTCCGGCGCGACGTCAACATGGTCTTCCAGCAGTACGCGCTCTTCCCCCACATGGACGTCTTCGAGAACGTCGCCTTCGGGCTGCGGCGCAAGAAGGTCGGCAAGGACGAGATCAGGCGCCGGGTGGCCGAGGCCCTGGCCCTGGTCGAGCTGGAGGGGCGGGAGCGGCGCAAGCCACGCCAGCTGTCGGGTGGCCAGCAGCAGCGGGTCGCCCTGGCCAGGGCCCTGGTCAACCGACCGCGGGCCCTGCTCCTGGACGAGCCGCTGGGCGCCCTCGACCTCAAGCTGCGCCAGGCCATGCAGCTGGAGCTGAAACGGATTCAGCGCGAAGTCGGTATCACCTTCGTGTACGTGACCCACGACCAGGAGGAGGCCCTGACCATGTCCGACCGGCTGGTGGTGATGGACGCCGGCCGGATCGAGCAGCTCGGCAGCCCGCGCGAGCTGTACGAGCACCCCGCCACCCGGTTCGTGGCCAACTTCATCGGGACCTCGAACATCCTCACCGGCCGGCTCGAGCCGAGGGGCGACATCTGGTCCCTGAGCGGGCTGGGCCCGGACCAGCGGGTGCTGGTGGCCGACCCCCGCCACGCCCGGCCGGGGCAGCAGGTCGAGCTGGCCGTCCGGCCCGAGAAGATCGTGCTACGAGCCGAGCACGACCCGCCCCCGCCCGGCCGGACCGCGCTCCGAGCCACCGTGCACGAGATTGTGTACCTGGGCACCTCGACCCAGTACCGAACGGTCACCGACGGCGGGACGGCCGTCGCCGTGTACCGACAGAACGCGTCCGCCACCCCTGGCGCGGACGTGCTCACCGGCCAGGTGGGATGGCTGGAATGGCCGCCAGAGCATTCCTATGTGCTCGGCGGCAGCACCAAGGAGGAGGCCCTGCCGTGACCAGGAACCGACCGCTCGACCCCGCGTGGCTGCGCGGGATGACCATGCCCCGGATCAGCCGTCGTGACGCCCTGCGCGGCGCCGGCCTGCTCGGCGCCTCCGCCTTCCTGGCCGCCTGCGGCGTAGAGGGGACCTCCGGTGGCGACGACGAGGCGCCGCAGGCGTCCGGGTTCTGGGCCAGCCAGACCAAGGCCGGCCGGCTCGACTTCGCCAACTGGCCCCTGTACATGGACCAGGAGAAGCAGGGCGGCAAGACGGTCTACCCGTCGCTCCAGGAGTTCACCAAGGAGACGGGGATCAAGGTCAACTACAAAGAGGTGATCGAGGACAACGACTCCTTCCTCGGCAAGATCAATCCCTCGCTCCAGGCCGGCCAGGCCACCGGCTGGGACCTGATCGTGATCACCAACGGCGGACCCCTGGAGAAGCTGATCCGCCAGAACTTCCTGATCGAGCTCGACCACTCCAAGCTGCCCACCTTCGCCAAGAACGCCGCCCCGTCGGCCAAGAACCCCACCTACGACCCGGGCAACAAGTTCTCCCTGCCCTGGCAGTCGGGCCTGGTCGGGCTGGCCTACAACCCCAAGCTGACCAAGCGCGAGATCACCAGCTGGCAGGACCTCAAGGACCCCGCCTTCAAGGGCAAGATCACCATGTTCGGCGACGACACCGACTTCCCGACCTCGGTCATGATCATGCTCGGCATCGACCCGGCGAAGTCGACCGAGGAGGACTGGAAGCGGGCCGCCGAGGAGGCCGAGAAGCTCCGGCCCCAGCTGCGGGAGTTCGTCGACAACTCCGGGATGGTCGACGCGATGAGCTCGGGCAACGCCTGGATCTCCCAGGCCTATTCGGGCGACGTCTACCAGCTCAACAACTCGGGCTCGCCCGACATCAAGTTCGTGATCCCCAAGGAAGGGGCCACCTACTGGACCGACAACATGGCCATCCCCAAGGGTGCCAAGCACCCGCTGGACGCCATCACGTACATGGACTACGTGTACCGGCCGGAGGTGGCGGCCATGCTGACCGAGTACATCGCCTACATCACCCCGGTCCCGGCGGCCAAGGAGCTGCTCCAGGCCGACGCGGCCAAGGCCGAGGGCGAGGACAAGGCGTACCTGGACGACCTGGTGACCAACCCGCTGGTGTTCCCGACCGAGGCCGACCTGGCCAACACCAAGCGCTACCGCACCCTCACCGTGGAAGAGGAGCAGGTGTGGGACGGCATCTTCCAGCCGATCGTCCAGTCCTGAGCCGGCGATGAGCGCCAGCGGCGGCCGCGCCCGGCGGGTGGCCCCCTACCTGGTGGGCCTGCCGGGCGGGCTGTGGCTGGCCATCTTCTTCGTGGTGCCGCTGCTGGTGATGTTCTCGCTGTCGCTGCAGAGCGGCAACGTCGAGGCGGGCTTCCGGTTCACCTGGGAGTGGTCGAACTACGCCCGCGCCTGGGAGCTGTACTCGACCCAGTTCCTGCGCTCGGGGACCTACGCGGTGATCGTGACCGCGCTCTGCCTGCTCCTGGCGTACCCGATGGCCTACTGGATCGCCTTCTACGGCGGCGCCCGCAAGTCGACCTACCTGTTCCTGGTCCTGCTGCCGTTCTTCGTCTCGTTCGTGATCCGGACCGCCTCCTGGAAGTTCATCCTCAACGACCAGGGGTTCGTGCTCGGGCCGCTGAAGGAGGCCGGCCTGCTGCCGCAGGACTTCCACCTGCTGGCCACCACCACGGCCGTGATCGGCGGGCTCACCTACAACTACCTGCCGTTCATGGTCCTGCCGCTGTACGTGGCCCTGGAGCGGGTCGACCCCAGCCTGGTCGAGGCCGCCCACGACCTGTTCGCCGGCCGGGCCGAGGCGTTCCGGCGGGTGGTGTTCCCGCTGTCGCTGCCGGGGGTGTTCGCCGGCGTGCTGATCACCTTCGTGCCGGTGGCCTCCGACTTCGTCAACTCGGGCATTCTCGGCGGCACCCAGACGACCATGATCGGCAACGTCATCCAGACGGTGTACCTGAACAGCAACAACTACCCGCTCGCCTCGGCCATGTCGTTCCTGCTCATGGCCGCCCTGCTGGTCGGCATCTTCGCCTACGCCAGGGTGCTCGGCACCGAGCAGGTGATGGAGGTCGCCCAGCGGTGAGCACCATCGCCACCCGGCAGGCGCCACCGGAGGTCGCCCCGGCCCCGGCCGTGCCCGGCCGGCGGCGCCGCTGGACCCGGCTGATCCTGCCCGTCTACACCTGGCTGATGATCCTCTACTTCAGCCTGCCGATCCTGGTCATGATCGTGTTCGGCTTCAACGACACCCAGGGCCGCCTCAACATCCGCTGGCAGGGGTTCACGCTGCGATGGTATAGGGACCTGTTGGCGCTGCCCTCGCTCACCGCCGCCCTGCGCAACTCCCTGCTGATCGCCGTGATCTCCACCGTCATCACCACCGTGCTCGGGACCATGATCGGGATCGCCCTCGGCCGCTACCGGTTCCGCGGCAAGAACCTCTACGACCTGGTGATCTTCAGCGCCATCTCCGCGCCGGAGCTGGTGCTGGGGGCGTCGCTGCTGTCGCTGTTCGTGACCACCCAGTTCGCCCGGGGCTACATCACCATCGTGATCGCCCACATCGCCTTCAGCCTGGCCTTCGTGGCCGTGACGGTGCGGGCCCGGGTGCTGGGCCTGGACCCGTCCCTGGAGGAGGCCGCCCAGGACCTGGGGGCCGACCCCTGGACGACCCTCCGGAAGATCACCCTGCCGCTGCTGGCGCCGGGGATCGTCGCCGGGGCGCTGCTCGCCTTCGCCCTGTCGATCGACGACTTCGTGGTCACCAGCTTCGTCAACGGGCAGGTCGAGACCTTTCCCCTGTGGGTCTACGGGGCCACCCGGGTCGGGGTGCCGCCCCAGGTGAACGTGATGGGCACGCTGATCTTCCTTGGAGGAGTCGCCATCGCGGTGGGCAACGCCCTGCTGGCCCGCCGCCAGCGGGCATGACCGACGAGAACGAGTAAGGAGCTGGCAATGGGGTCGCTTCGCAAGCTGCAGAACTTCATCGGGGGCGAGTACCGGGACGCGGCCGACGGGCGCACCTCGACGCTGATCAACCCCTCCACCGGCGAGGGCTTCGCCGAGGCGCCGGTGTCCGGCCAGGCCGACGTCGACGCGGCCATGCAGGCGGCCGAGCGCGGGTTCGAGCAGTGGCGCGACGCCACCCCCTCCGAGCGCAGCCGGGCCCTGCTCAAGATCGCCGACGCCATCGAGGAGCGGGCCGAGGAGCTGGTCCGGCTGGAGAGCGAGAACACCGGCAAGCCGTTCCAGCTGACCATGGACGAGGAGGTCCCGCCGGCGGTCGACCAGATCCGCTTCTTCGCCGGCGCCGCCCGCATGCTCAACGGCCTGTCCACCGGCGAGTACATGGCCGGGCACACCTCGATGATCCGGCGGGAGCCGGTCGGGATCTGCGCCCAGGTCACCCCCTGGAACTACCCGTTCATGATGGCCGTGTGGAAGTTCGCCCCGGCGATCGCGGCCGGCAACGCGGTCGTCCTCAAGCCGAGCGACACCACCCCGGTGACCACCGTCTGGATGGCCGAGCTGATGAGCGAGTTCCTGCCCGACGGCGTGATGAACGTGGTCGTGGGCGACCGGGACACGGGCAAGCTGCTGGTCTCGCACAAGGCCCCGGCCATGGTCTCCATCACCGGCAGCGTCCGGGCCGGCAAGGAGGTCGCCAAGGCGGCCGCCGACGACCTCAAGCGGGTCCACCTGGAGCTGGGCGGCAAGGCCCCGGTGATCGTCTTCGACGACGCCGACGTGGCGGCGGCGGCCGAGATGATCGCCGCCACAGGCTACTTCAACGCCGGCCAGGACTGCACCGCCGCCACCCGGGTCCTGGCCGGGGGCGGGGTCCACGACGAGTTCCTGTCCGCCCTGGTCGAGCAGGCCAAGGGCACCACCACCGGCCCACCCGAGGACACCGAGGCCGCCTACGGCCCCCTCAACAACGCCAGCCAGCTGGCCAGGGTCGAGGGCTTCGTGGACCGCGCCCCCGGCCACGCCGAGGTCGCCACGGGCGGCCACCGGCTGGACCGGGGCGGCTTCTTCTACGAGCCCACCGTCGTCCACGGCCTGGAGCAGGGCGACGAGATGATCCAGCAGGAGATCTTCGGCCCGGTCATCACCGTCCAGCGCTTCGACGACGAGGAGAAGGCCCTCGCCTGGGCCAACGGCGTCGAGTACGGCCTCGCCTCCAGCGTCTGGACCCGCGACCACGGCCGCGCCATGCGCATGGCCCGGTCCCTGGACTTCGGCTGCGTCTGGATCAACACCCACATCCCCCTGGTCGCCGAGATGCCCCACGGCGGCTTCAAGCACTCCGGCTACGGCAAGGACCTGAGCCTGTACGGGTTCGAGGACTACACGCGGATCAAGCACGTGATGTCGAACATCGAGGGCTAGGTCGCCAGCTGGACCTCGCGGGGCTCGGCGTCGGGGGCGAGGAAGGCGAGGAGGCGTCCGGCCTCCTCGGCCACCTCTTGGGCGCCGAGGGTGTCGAACAGCCGGACGGTCAGGTTGGCCGCCCCGCGGTCACGGGCCAGGCGCCAGACGCCGGCCACGAAGCCGTCGACCAGCAGCGCTGACCAGTGCAGGTCGTCGGTCGGCCAGCTGGCGGCGGCCCCGGCCGAGATGTGGGAGCGGTCGGCGTGGGACAGGGTCACGTTGTCGAACTGGGGCAGGAACCGGACCGGAGCCGGGGTGTCGGGGTCGGGACGGGGAGCGTCGGGGAGATCGAACAGCTCCTTGCCGGCCTCGTTGCGGAAGGTCCGCAGCTGGGGGCGGAGCCGGTCGGTGACCTCGCGCAGCCGAGTGAGACCCGACCAGGCCTGGACGTCCATGGTGCCGGCCGGTCCGAAGGCGGCCAGGTAGCGCAGGACCACCTGGTCGATCGAGGGGGCGGGGTCGACCGGGCGCCCGAGCCACCGCTCGGTGGTCGCCCAGGTCGGCAGGCCCTTCTGCCCCCAGACCCCCCTGGGCGGGACCTGGACCACCGGGACCAGGTGGTGGACGGCGTAGCCAAGCGAGGTCGGGTCGTAGCCTGGCCAGCGCTCGGCCATGAACGCGCGGAGCTGGGCGTTGGTCCGGGGCTGGGTGTCGAGCAGCTCCCGCCCGGCGGCGAGCACGGCGTCGAGGTCGATCCCCTTGACCTTGCGGCCGAAGGGGCTGCCGGTCCAGAAGTTCCGCTCCAGCACCGGCCGCAGCAGCGGGGCCAGGGTCAGGCAGTCGCGGGCGCTGACCAGGTGGATGGTGGTTCGCATGAGCGGGCTGCGAACCACCCGCCGTTCGGTGAGCAGGCCGCCCAGCTCCGCGGGGTCGAAGCCCTCGAGGCGGGTCCAGAGCCCGACGTAGGGGTCGCGAGGCTCCTGCGCCTGCATGCCCACCAGGTGCTCGACCACGTCGAGAGCGGGGCGCTGGACCCGCCGCAGGAGGAGCTGCCGTTCGAGCAGGGCGCGGTTGAGGGCTCGGCGGCTGAGTTCGGGGGAGGAGGTGTGGCTGCTCATCGGGACGGAGCTTACGGAAGCACCGGGACAGGCGCCGAGAGGCCGCAGCTGACCGGGAGGATCCTCCACAACCGCGTCCTGCGACGGGCCGGCTAGACTCCGCACTGTGTTCACCAGTGCTGATCGGGATGCGGTGCGACGGCAACTGCTGGGGCTGGCCGAGGATGACCCCCGCATCACCGGAGCTGCGGTGACCGGCTCGGCGGCGGACGGCCGAGAGGACCGCTGGTCCGACATCGACCTGTTCTTCGGCGTCGCCGACCACGTCGCGCTCGATGCTGTGGTCTCGGATTGGAGCGGCTACCTCTACCGCGAGCTTGGTGCCCTGCATCACTTCGAGCTCAAGGTCCCGGCTGGCGTCTACCGCGCCTTCCTCCTGCCGTCATGTCTCGAGGTCGACCTCGGGTTCGCCCCGGCCGATCAGTTCGGCCCGGTTGGCCCCCACTTCCGTGCCGTCTTCGGGGAGGCGGTCCGGACACCCCCGGCCACCGGACCTGACCCTGGGCACCTGATCGGGCTTGCCTGGCACCACCTCCTGCACGCCCGGAGCTGCATCGAACGCCACAGGCCATGGCAAGCCGAGTACTGGATCAGCGGCATCCGGGACCAGACGCTGGCCCTCGCCTGCCTTCGCTTGGGACAGCCGGCTCACTACGCGAAGGGGGCCGACGCCCTGCCCGTCGCGGTCACCGGCGACCTCGAGGACGCGCTGGTCCGAAGCCTTGCCCCAAAGGAGCTCCGTCGCGCCCTTCGGGTGACGGCAACGCGGTTGCTCCTTGAGCTCTCTGCGACCGATCCCGTCCAGGCCCGGCGCCTGGAGGGGCCCATTCGCGAGCTGGCGGACCTGGCTCAGAGCCAGCCACAGAACAGCACCCGTTGATTGCGGCCGGGGAGAACGCCCGTCTTTGTCACCGTTCCCATCGGTCAGGGCGAGGTCCCCCGGCCATTCCTTACCGAGGGTTCAGCTGTTCGTGCCCAGCCGGCCGGTGAGCCAGGGGCGCAGGATCGGCAGGACCTGGGCGGCCTGCATGGCCTGGATGTGGTCAAGGCCCTCCAGGACCTCGACGTCCCAGCCGAGGGCTTCCAGTTCGGCGCGGCGGTCGATGACCGAGTCGGCCATGCTCACCCGGACCCCGCCCCAGCGCTCCTCGTAGGTGATCTCGTCGGCCGAGCCGACGAAGCACAGGCGGGGACAGCGGAGCCGGCCTTGGGCGGCGCGGTCGTCGAAGCCCTGGAGGGCCTGGTAGAGGGTGACGAACTGGCGGGTCTGGGCCTTTGTGAGGGTCACCTGGACCCGGGACCAGTCGGTCTCGCCGGCTGGTTCGCCGGCTGCCTCTGTGGAAGCCGTGGGCGGCGAGGTCGCGTTGGCGACGGCCAGCTCGTGGGTCGCCTTGGTGACCCGGAGCATCTCCGCGTACGGCCCGTCCAGGGGCGGATACCCGCCCATGACCAGGGCCGTCAGCCGGTCGGTGCGGACGGCGAGCTGGAGGCCGCTCAGGGCCAGCCAGGAGTAGCCGTAGTAGGCGAACCGGTCGGCGCCGGCGGCGTCGGCCACGGCCAGCAGGTCGGCGGCGACGTTGGCCGGGGTCAGGGTGTCGGGCTTGGGGACCTGGAGGACGTGGCCTTCGTAGTCGAAGGCGACCACCTGGAAGGCGTCGCTGAGGCCGTCCATGAGCGTGCGGCCAAGGGCCGGGTCGGCACCCCAACGGCGCAGCTCCTCGGCCTGCGGTCCCTCGACCGGCTGGGGGTTGACCGCCAGTAGCACGGTGGGCCCCCGACCCTGGACCTCCACGGGAAGGCTGCTGTCGTCGTGCAGTCGTGCCTCTACCATGCCGTCTATCTCCGTCCTCGCCGGCCCTGGAGATCGGGACCGTACACTCTCGACATGGGTGAGGCGCTGTCGCGGCAGGAGCTTGAGGCCGCGCACTGCTGGGAAGCCGACGACCGGGTGCCGCGGCGACCGGCGATGACCGGGTTCCGCCGCCGGCTGCGCTACCACCAGGCGCGGTGGCGGGAGGCCAACGGGCATCCCATCGGCTCCCAGCCGATCGCACCCCGAGCCGACGGGAAGCCGGCGCGACCCGTGGGCAGCCGCCTCCCGCTCGCTTACGCCAGGGAGACCGGCGCCAACTTCCTCACCGCCGGCGCGCTGGAGGCGGCGCGGGCTCGAACCTCGGCCACCGAGGTGCATCAGAGCTTCGACCACCAGCGCCTGTGGGCCGACCTGCTGTCGTCGCCGGCGCTTGCCTTCAACCTGTCCGGCGACCTGGCCGCCGACCCGGAGGCAGCCGACCGGGCCGTCCACCGCTGGTGGCCGGACGCGCCCGGCCGTGTGAGCGAGGTCCGCTTCGCGTACTCGCCGGGCCGGTTCGACCCGGCCTACCTCAACAGCCTCCGGGCCTTCGACGTGGCGTTCGTGCTCGACCTCGGCGACGGGACGCGGGGGATCGTGGGCGTCGACACCAGGTACCACGACTGGGCCAAGCCGGAGACGCCGAAGCCGAGCAACCTCTGGCGCTATCTCGAGGTGGCCGAGCGGTCCGGCGCCTTCGCCGATGGGGCGGTCGACGCCGTCAAGGGGAGGTCGGCCCTCGCCGAGATGTGGCTGGAGCACCTGCTGCTGCTGTCGATGCTCCAGCACACCAGCGGCAGGTGGCGCTGGGGCCGCCATGTCGTCGTCCACCCCGCCGGCAATGTCGACTTCGCCGACGCGTGCGCCCGCTACCGGGAACTGCTCAAGGACCAGTACACCTTCACCTCGGTGACGCTCGAGGAGCTGCTCGACGCCGGCGCCCTGCCGACGGCGACGGTTGCGGCCCTGCGTGACCGGTACCTCCCCGGCTGATCCGCCGGGAGCCGGTGCCAGGTGTGTGTGGATGGGGCCCGGAACCGCCCTGGGTCATCCTGCCGGGTGAGAGAGGGTCGCCGTGACCCCGGGACCCCGGCCACCTGTCGGCGACGCCGGTCAGGGCCCGACGATACCGCCGGGGACCGGCACCGCCGGGTCGGTCAGGGCCCCGCCGGGCAGCAGCTCCCCCACTGCTGTGGTCGCCGCGGTGGTCGCCGGTTCGGTGGTCGGCGGAGCCGTGGTGGGCGGTTCGGTGGTCGGCGGA
>DATABK010000637.1:0-6636 GCA_036259695.1 Actinomycetes bacterium
GACCAGCGGCTGGAGGAAGTCGGCGGCCGGGCCGACGAACACGAAGCTCGCCTCCCGGAGCCGGTCGGCCGTGCCCCGGATGAGGCCGACGTTGAGGTAGGCCCGCATCGAGCCGGCGTAGATGATCAGCGGCTTGGGCAGCCCGGCCAGCTCGGCCGCGGGCGTGCCCCGGGCCAGGCCCTGGTCGGCCCCGATCGGGTGGAGCACGGTCCGCGGGTTGAGGGCGGCCAGCTCCTCGCGCAGCTCGCCGGTGCCGGCCCAGACCAGGTCGGCCCCGGACAGCTGGGTCTTGTAGACCAGGTCGAGGGCCTGGCGCTCGTCGGCGTCGACCGGGTAGGGGGCGCGGGCGTCGCGCCGGACCATGGCCAGCCGGGTCACGCCGCGGCCGCCGAGCCGGCTGGCCAGCTCCCCGGCGAAGGGGTGGGCCAGGCCGTGCAGCATCAGCAGCGGGTTGGTGAAGGCGCCCTCGCGCTCGAGCATGGCCACGGTCGCGTCCAGGGCGGCCTCGCGGCGGTCGGGCTGGCTGGTCGGCGCGAACAGGTACACCCCGTCGTCCTCGACCCCCTTGAGCCGCCGGAGCTGGCCCTCCATGTCCTGCTCCCAGCGGGGGTCACGGAAGCGGGTGCGCAGCTCGGCCGGGTCGATCGGCGGCTGCACGTGGAACACCCGCCCGACCCGCGGGTGCCGGGCCAGCGCCCGGGCCAGCAGCTCATCCCCCCGACCGTACAAGCCCCAGTCGTCGAACGCCCAGGTCTTGAGCACGTTGTAGGTCGGCTGGTTGCGTGGCTCCCGCCGCTCCTCCGCCAACCCTTTCTCCTCCATCGTCTCGGGGACGGCGCATCCTAACCGACCCTGGGGAGGATGCCGGCGTTACGAGCCCTCGGAATCGAGGTCCAATGCCAATGAGTTGATGCACCAGCGCTGGCCCGTCGGCCCGGGGCCGTCGGGGAAGACGTGGCCCAGGTGGGAGCCGCAGCGGGCGCAGGTGACCTCGGTGCGGACCATGCCGTGGCTGTGGTCGGGGTGGAGCTCGACCCCGGCAGCGTTGGCCGGCTCGGTGAAGCTGGGCCAGCCGGTGCCCGAGTCGAACTTGGCGTCGGACCGGAACAGCTCGTTGCCGCAGGCCGCGCAGCGGTAGACACCCTCCTCCTTGGAGTAGGTGTACTTGCCGGTGAACGGCGGCTCCGTCCCGGCCTCGCGCAGCACCCGGTACTGGTCGGGGCTGAGCCGCTCACGCCACTCCTGCTCGGTCCGGGTCACCTCGGCCATGTCGTCCTCGTCTCCCGCTCGACGTCGTCCCTCCAGTCTACGAACCCGCGGCGGCGGCCACACCTGGGCGTCGAGTACCCTGCCGGCCATGAGCACCTCGGCTCCGGCGGCACTCGGTGAGCCGGGCCCTCCCCCGCCGCCGCTCCCCCGCTACGGCGAGGCCTCGCTGGCCGACCTCATGCCGTCGCTGCTGGCCGCCCTGGACGTGCCCGGGTACGCCAACCCGCTCGGGGTCGAGCCGCTGCGCCGGGCCTGCCTGCTGGTCGCGGACGGCCTGGGCTGGGAGCTGCTGCTCGCCAACCGCCGGTTCGCCCCGGTCATGGCGGCCGCGGCCGCACGGGGCGGGCCGGTGACCACCGGGTTCCCGTCGACCACGGTCACCAGCCTGGCCTCGATCGGCACCGGGCTCCCGCCGGGCGGCCACGGGCTGGTCGGCTACACCATCGCCCTGCCCGGGATGGAGCGGGCGTTCAACTGCCTGCGCTGGTCCCCGTACGGCCTGGGCGGGGCCAAGGACCTGCGCGACCGGTTCGTGCCCGAGCGGGCCCAGCCCGAGCCGACCGCCTTCGAGGTCGCGGCCGCCGACGGGATCGAGGTCACCCTGGTCGGGGCGGGCGAGTACGCCGCCTCCGGGTTCACCAGGGCCGCCCTGCGCGGGGGCGACTACTGGCGCACCCACTCCCTGGGCGACCAGGCCGCCGGGGCTCTGCGAGGCCTCGGCAAGGGCCGGCGCAGCCTGGTCTACCTCTACCATCCCGACCTGGACCGCACCGGCCACGTCCGCGGGGCCGCGGCCGAGGCCTGGCGGCTGGAGCTGGCCCACATCGACCGGCTGGTCGGCCACATCGCCGAGCGCCTGCCCGGCGACGCCGCCCTGTTCGTCACCGGCGACCACGGCATGGTCGACCTCCGCGCCGAGCAGCGGATCGATCTGGCCGACCGGCCGGAGCTGGCCGCCGGGGTCCGCCTCCTGGCCGGCGAGGCCAGGGCCAGGCACGTCCATACCCACAAGGGCGCCGACGACGACGTCCTGGCCACCTGGCGGGGCCTGCTCGGCCACGCCATGTGGGTCCTCCCCGGCGAGGAGGCCATCGCCGCCGGCTGGTTCGGGCCCAACGTCAGCGACGACGCCCGCGCCCGCATCGGCGACGTCGTCGCCGCCGCCCACGGCCCCATCGGCATCGTCCAGCGCGAGGTCGACCCCACCCAGGCCATCCTCACCGGCCACCACGGCTCCCTGACCCCGGCCGAGCAGCTGGTCCCGTTCCTGGAGCTCCGCCGCTAGGACCGGCCGCGGGTGGCCCGGCGGGCCCCGAGGGCGACCCCGGCCAGCAGGAGGGCGACCGGGAGGGCGCACCCGCCGCCGCGCATGCGGGCCCGTGGGCTGCCCGGGCCGGCGATCGGCGCCTCGTCGGCGTAGTTGGCGTCCTCCTGCCAGTCGGGCACGCCGTCGTAGTCCCTGTCCCTGCGTCCGTCCATGGGCTCCTCCACCCCTCGGCGGGTCGGGACCGGCCCCGGTGGCCGCCGTGGCGGTGCCAATGGTAACCCCCCGGCCCCGACGGCAGCCGGGCCGTGTCCACAGCCCCAGGCCGCCCGGCGACAGCGGCCCGCGTGCGGCGGGACAATGTGTGGTCCGGCACGATCCTCGCCGCCGTTCGGCCTGCGACGGCCGCTCGACCAACCACGGAAGGAGTCGACTCGATGACGCAGAACGACGCCGGTCCGGGCGGGACGACGGTGGTGCCCCAGGGCGATCTGCGCTTGCTCGAGAGCGACCTGGCCAGGCGCCTGCTCGCCTCGACCGTGCCGGCCCGGTTCGCGTTCGTCTGGACCGACGGCACGCCACGGCGGTGGCCATCACCATCGACACCGAGACATTCCCGCCCGAGGTGCTCCTGGTCCGCGGCCGGGCCTCGGTGACCGAGGTGGACGGGATCCCGGAGGAGTACGCGCTGGCGGCACGTCGCTACATGGGCGAGGAGGCGGCCGCCGGCTACCTGGCCCAGATCGATCAGCCGGGCACGAGAATGGCCCGCATCGGGGTGCGCCCGGCCTGGGCCGGGGTCATCGACTTCGAGACCCGGCTCCCGAGCAGCTTGGGTGACGTGACGGGTCGAGGACAGGATGGCTGATACCTCGACCCGCTGGAGCGTTGAGCCGTGAGGAGACCCATGGACCGGGACAGCATGCTCCGCTACCTGAACGACCGGCCCGGGTCGGTCGAGGACTACCCGTTCGGCGACGACGTGGCCGTGTTCAAGGTCGGCGGCCGCGTCTTCGCCCTCTGCGCCCTCGGCGGCCAGCCGGGCAGCGTCAGCCTGAAGTGCGACCCCACCCTGGCCGAGGCCCTGCGCGACCGCTACCCGGCGGTCATCCCCGGCTACCACCTGAACAAGCGCCACTGGAACACGATCGAGCTCGACGGCTCGGTCCCCGCGGACGAGCTGGCCGAGCTGGTGGACCACTCCTGGGAGCTGGTGGTGGCCAAGCTGCCCCGCCGCGAGCGCGAGGCGCTGGGCGCCGGCTAGACGCCCAGGTCCTCGTCGGGGCCGGGGAGGTCCCCGCGGCCGATCCGGTCCAGCAGCTCGGGCAGGTCGCGGGGGGTGACCACGGCCCCCGAGGTGCGGAGCTCGCCGGCCGACCACCAGCGCAGCTCGCCGATGCCCTCGGCATCCAGCGTGGTCACATGGGCCGGGTCGACCTCGAACGGCTCGGCCCGGCACAGCACCCACCGCTCCCGCTGGGTCATCCACCGGCCCAGCCAGAAGGTGTGGCGGCGCCGGCCGATCCAGGGGCCGACCCGGAGATCGTCCCGGGCCAGCTCCTCCCGCAGCTCGCGGCGGACGGCGGCCAGGTGGTCCTCCCCCGGGTCCAGCCCCCCGCCGGGCACGCCCCACCAGCTGGCCACCGCCCGCCGGTCGGTGTAGCGGACCAGCAGGGCCCGGCCGGCCTGGTCGACCACCAGGCAGCGGACGGCCTCGCGGACCGGGTGGACGGTGACGTCGGCCGGGACCTCCACGACCAGGCTCCCCGGCCGCCAGTCGGGCAGCCTGGCCACCTGGCCGTCTGGGGAGACGAGGGCGGCCAGCCCGGGGAAGTCCTCGTCCTCGGTCACCCCGGCCTGGGTGGCCATGGCCACCGGGACGCCCAGGCGGCGGGCGTGGCGGACGGCGTCGGCGAGCCCGGCCGAGACCCACCAGGCGTGCCCGTCGCGCCAGCCCCGCTCGTCGGTGCGGCGCCCGTACAGGCCGGGGGCCGAGCAGAAGAACAGCACCGAGGCACCGCCGGCGACCGCGTCGTCCCAGGGGAAGTCGACCCCGCTCTCGGCGCAGATCGTGACCCCGAACCGGGCCGCCCCGAGCTGGAACACGCCGTCGCCCTCGCCGGTCTGGTAGCCGTCCTCAGCCTCGCCCTCGCCCAGGTGCCGCTTGCGGTAGACGCCGCCGAGGCGGCCGTCGTGGGCGTACAGCTGGGTGATGTGGAAGGCGGGGCCGGCCCGCTCGGCGATGCCGAACACCGCCGCCACCCCCGTCCGCCAGGTCGCCTCCAGCAGGGCCTGCACCGGCTCGGCGTCCACGGCCACGGCCCACTCGGGGTGCCGGCGGGTGTCGACCGACCCGGTCAGCGAGAACTCGGGGAACACCGCCACCTGGCAGCCCTGCACCCGGGCCTGCTCGAGGGCGGCCTGGTGCCGGGCCAGGTTGCCGGCCAGATCGCCCTTCTGGGCGTTCAGGGCGGCAAGCAGGATCCGCATCACGTCCCTCCTGAGCAGGGCGGCCGACTGCCCGAACGCCTGACCCAGCGTAGTTCAACCGCGTGATCCGGCTTTCGCGGAATCTGGGTAGGATCTGCGCCGAAATCCCATCGTGCCCAGGGGGCGCCACCGCCGGTGGGAACACCATCTGGGAGCCAGGGGGCAACCGACGTGGTCTCGTTCAGCAAGCGCACGCTCCGTACCGTGCTGGTCGCGCTCGGCCTCAGCGCGGTCGTGGCCGCCGTCCCGACCGTCGCCTCGGCGTCGATCGCGCTCGGCACCGTGGTCAGCGCCAACCCGGCCAACTTCACGCCCAACGTGGCCAGCGGCGCCGTGTACAAGTTCACCCAGGTCGGCGGGACCATGTACGCCGGCGGGGCCTTCAGCTCGGTCAGCACCCCGGCCGGGGTGAGCCCGGGCGGGACCTTCTCGCGCAGCAACATCGTCGCCTTCAACGCCACCAGCGGCGTGATCAGCACCTCGTTCGCGCCGAGCGTCAACGGCGAGGTCTGGGCGATGGCCAGCGACGGCACCTCCCTGTGGATCGGCGGGACCTTCACCAGCGTCAACGGCGTGGCCCGGCGCGGGGTGGCCAAGCTCAACCCGACCACCGGGGCCGTCGACGGCGCCTTCAACGCCAACCTGGCCTCCGGCAAGGTCACCGAGCTGGCCCTGGTCGGCGGCCGCCTGATCGCCGGCGGCACCTTCCCCGGGAGGCTGCGGGCCGTCAACCCGGCCACCGGGGCCAACACCGGCTACCTCAACCTGTCGATCAGCGGCAGCGTCGCCGACAACGCCGGGCCGGTCGAGGTGTACCGCTTCGCCGTCAACCCGGCCGGGACCCGGCTGGTCGCGGTGGGCAACTTCACATCGGTGGCCGGCCAGACCCGGTACCGGGCGTTCATGCTCACCCTCGGGGCCACCGCCTCGCTCAACCCCTGGTACTACCCGCCGCTCCAGAACCTCTGCCGCGCCGACAGCCTGCCCGACTACATGCGCGACGTCGACTTCTCGCCCGACGGATCATGGTTCGCGTTCGTCTCCACCGGGTTCATCCCGCAGGCCGGCGGGGTCGGGCGCGACCTGTGCGACGCTGCCGCCCGGTTCGAGACCGACATCGCCAACCCGACCCGCCCCACCTGGATCAACTACACCGGCGGCGACACCCTGCACTCGGTGGCCGCCACCGACGTGGCCGTCTACGTCCAGGGCCACCAGCGCTGGCTGAACAATCCCCAAGGGGTGAACTCGGCCGGGCCGGGCGCGGTCAGCCGCGAGGGCATCGGCGCCATCCACCCCACCACCGGCCTGGCCCTCAGCTGGAACCCCGGCAAGGAGCGCGGCGTCGGCGGCAAGGACCTCTACGTCACCTCCCAGGGCCTCTGGGTCGGCAGCGACACCAACCGCATCGGCGGCGAGACCCGCCGCCGGATCGCCCTCATGCCGGTCGCCTAGGCGGCCGGTCAGCCGGCACCACCGGCCGCCCGACCGGCGGCCTGTTCCCAGCCGGTGACGTAGGCACCGAGGAGGCGGGCGAAGGTCTCGCGGTCCTCGGCCGGCCAGCCGGCGAGGGCGGCCTCGACCGCGGCCCGGCGGGTCCGGTGCCCCTCGGC
>DATABK010000638.1:0-4062 GCA_036259695.1 Actinomycetes bacterium
GAGCTCGCTCCCCCCACAGCCCCCCAAGAGCGCCTGTGCCATCGTCAGGCTGGCGGTCCTGATATCGGCAGCGACACCGTGAAGGTCGATCCCCGGCCCAGCTCGCTGTCGACGCGGACGGTGCCGCCGTGGGCCTCGGCCACGTGGCGGACGATGGCCAGGCCGAGGCCGGTGCCGCCGGTCCGGCGGGCCCTTGCCTTGTCGACCCGGTAGAAGCGCTCGAAGATCCGCGACAGCTCGCCGGCCGGGATGCCCTCGCCGGTGTCGGCGACCTGGAGGACGGCCCGGCCCTCGGCCGCCTCCAGGCGGACACCGACGGTCCCCTTGGCCGGGGTGTGGCGCAGGGCGTTGTCGAGCAGGTTGGACAGCAGCAGGCCGAGCTGGGCCCGGTCGCCGCGCAGGGACACCTGCGGCTGGAGCTCGGTGTCGAGCCGGACCCGCCGCTCCTCGGCCAGGTCGCGGTAGCCGTCGGCGACCTCCTTGACCAGCCCGACCAGGTCGACGGGCTCGACGTCCAGGGTTCCGCGCTCGACCCGGGAAAGGTCCAGCAGGGCCCTGGCCAGGATGTCAAGGCGCTCGGCCTCGCGGCCGATCCGCTCGGCGAAGCGGCGCCCGGCCTCGGGGTCATCGGGCAGGGCGGTCAGCAGGGTCTCGGCCAGGGCTCGGACCGCGGCCACCGGCGTCTTCAGCTCATGGGAGGCGTTGGCCACGAAGTCGCGGCGCAGCACCTCGAGGCGGCGGCGCTGGGTGATGTCGGTCAGGGTGACCACGATCCGCCCGGTGGGGCCGCGGTCGGCCAGCGGGAAGGCCCGCATGGTCACGGTCCGGGGCTCGGGGAAGACCAGGGTGAGGCTTCCGGCGACCGGGGCCCGCGTCTCGGCCGCCCGCTCGGCCAGGGCGGTGACCTGGGGGGCGCCCAGCACCCGCTTGGCCGGAAGCCCGGGCCGCAGGTCGTGGGGGAGGCCGAACCAGGACCGGGCCGCCGGGTTGGCCACCAGCAGCCGGCCGGCGCCGTCGAACAGCAGCACGCCGTCGTCCAGCGCGTCCAGGATCTGGCCGGCCCGGTCGCGCTCCTCGGTCAGCTCGTCGAGCCGGTCCCGCAGCCGGGCGGTGATCGCGCCCAGCTCGTTGGTCAGGCCGGCCAGGTCGTCGGGCTGGGTCCAGCGCCAGCCGGGCAGGGCCACCTCGGCCAGGCGGCGGACGGTCCGGCGCAGGGCGGCGACCCGCCGGCCCGTCGGCCAGACCATGCGCGAGGCCATGGCCCTAGCCGTCCTCCACCCCGGCCCGGACCGCCTTGGATGGGACCAGCTCCTTGACCTCGCCGGTGACGATGAACACCACCTGCTCGCCGATGTCGACCGAGTGGTCGCCGAGCCGCTCCAGGTAGCGGGCGACCAGGACCATGCGGCTGGCCCACTCCAGCGTCCGGTCGTCGGCCGCCGCCAGCTCGATCTGCCGGAAGACCTCGCCGTTCAGCCGGTCCAGGGGCTGGTCGAGGATGGGCAGCCGCTCGGCCAGCTCCAGGTCGCGGCGGGCGAAGCAGGTCATGGCCGCGGCCACCATCCGCTGGGCGTGCCCGCCCATCTCGACCAGGGTCGACTGGATCTCGGGGACGGGCGGGTAGTCCCTGGTCATGCGGACGAACTTGGCCATGTTCACGCACAGGTCGCCCATCCGCTCGATGTGCGAGTTGATGTGCAGCACCCCGGCCACCAGGCGCAGGTCCCTGGCCACCGGGGCCTGGAGGGCCAGGGTGCGGAGGATCTCCTGCTCGACCTCGACATAGAAGTGGTCGATCTGGTCGTCGCGGACAATGACCTCGTCGGCCAGGGTGGTGTCGAAGGCGGCCAGCGCCTCCAGCGTCCGGTCGAGCTGGGTCTGGACCAGCTGGCCCATCTGGAGCAGCTTCGCCTCGAGCCCCTCGAGGCGTTGTTCGAAGGTCGTGCGCACGCTCCGAACCCCCTTTCCAAGCCGATCGTACCCGCAGGCAGGTGGACGGCAGGCAAACGGCCAGTGAAGGTTTCCCGTCGGTCGTTGCCCGGCGGCCGGAGGGCGTGGAATGTTGGCCCCATGCCCAAGGTGATGGTCGTCGACGACGAGGAGTCGCTGCTCGAGGCGATCCGTTACGCCCTCTCGCGCGAGGGCTTCGAGGTGGTGACCGCCAGCGACGGCGGCGAGGCCGTGCGCGACTTCGAGGCCGAGCGGCCCGACCTGGTCGTCCTCGACCTGATGCTCCCGACCCTCAACGGCTGGGACGTCTGCCGCCGCATCCGGGCCACCAGCCAGGTGCCGATCCTGATGCTCACCGCCCGCGACGCCGAGGTCGACCGGGTGGTCGGGCTGGAGATGGGCGCCGACGACTACGTCACCAAGCCGTTCTCCCTGCGCGAGCTCGTGGCCAGGGTCCGGGCCCTGCTCAGGCGGGCCGGCACGGCCGAAGGGCCCCGGCCGGAGGCGTCCGTGCTCGAGGCCGGAGGCGTCCGCCTCGACACCGAGCGCCACGAGGTCAGCGTGCGCGGGTCGCAGGTCAGCCTTCCCCTGAAGGAGTTCGAGCTGCTCGAAATCCTGATGGAGAACCGCAACCGGGTGCTGACCCGCCAGACCCTGATCGACCGGGTCTGGGGCTACGACTACGTCGGCGACACCAAGACCCTGGACGTGCACGTGAAGCGGCTGCGGGCCCGGGTCGAGGAGGACCGGCACGAGCCGAAGCTGATCGTCACCGTCCGGGGTGTCGGCTACCGGTTCGACGGCTGACCAAGGTTCCCGTTCCGTTCACCTCCTGTTCACCCTCCGTCGCCTGGCGCGTCAGCGACCGCCCGTACCGTCGCTGCGATATGACGACTCAGGAGGACATGCACGCATGACGCAACGGACACGGCGCCGAGGCTGGTTGCTCGGCCTGACCCTGGCCATCGCCCTGGCCACCGCCGCCTGTGGTGGCGACGACGACGCCGGCGGCGGCACCAGCACCGGCGGGGGGGCGAGCCTCTCGGGCAAGATCGTGATCGACGGGTCCTCGACCGTGGCGCCGGTCACCGAGGCCATCGCCGAGGAGTTCAAGAAGGAGCAGCCGAACGTCGAGGCGACCGTCGGCACCTCCGGCACCGGCGGCGGCTTCATCAAGTTCTGCGCCGGCGAGACCGACATCCAGGACGCCTCCCGGGCCATCGACGACGAGGAGAAGGCCGCCTGCGAGGCCAAGGGCATCAAGTACCAGGAGTTCCGAGTCGGCCTGGACGGGCTGGCCGTGGTCACCTCGGCCCAGAACCAGTTCCTGGACACCCTGACCTACGAGCAGCTGGCCAAGATCTTCGAGGAGGGCGGGGCCAGGACCTGGAACCAGGTCGACCCGAGCTTCCCTAACACCGAGATCGCCATCTTCGGCCCCGACTCCGAGTCGGGCACCTACGACTTCTTCAACGAGGAGGTCCTGGGTGACCCCGAGGAGGGCGGCAAGAAGCCCCGCAGCGACTACACCGCCTCGTCCGACGACAACACCCTCGTCCAGGGCATCGAGGGCCAGGCCAACTCCTGGGGCTACTTCGGGTACGCCTACTACCAGAACAACAAGGAAGGCCTGAAGGTCATCAAGGTCGCCGAGGAGGGCACGACCGGCATCGAGCCCACCGCCGAGACGATCGAGTCGGGCGACTACCCGCTGTCGCGCCCCCTGTACATCTACGTCAAGGAAGACTCGCTCAGGAAGCCTGAGGTCGGGCAGTTCGTGAAGTTCTACCTCGAGCAGACCCCGCAGCTCATCAGCGAGGTCGGCTACGTGGCCGCGCCCCAGGAGGACTACACCGGGGGCCTGTCCAAGCTGCAGCCCTTCCTGGCGACAGGCTGAGCGTGAGCATCACCCGGCGGAAGGCCCGCACAGGCGAACGGGTCATCATCCAGACCCTGTTCGCCTGTGCGGTGCTGTCCATTGCGGTGACCGTCGGGATCGTCGCGGTCCTGCTGGTCGACACCATCAGCTTCTTCAGCGACTCCAGCCTCGTCGGGTTCCTCACCGGGACGGTGTGGGCCCCGGGCCAGGGCGGCGGCGAGGGTGGCCTGTAC
>DATABK010000639.1:0-4473 GCA_036259695.1 Actinomycetes bacterium
TCGTCTTCGATGCTGTGGGCCAGCGCCGGACTGCGCACCACGGTCCGCCCGCCGGGACGGTCGCCGTTGCTGTTGGTGGCGGCGAGTTCGAGGTCGCCCATGGCGGTGCGGCCGCCACCTCGGCGCAGTTGCGCGGCCAGGATCCGCCAGCCGTACAGGGCCAGCAGCAGCCCGAGCGCGGCGAGCGCGGCCAACCGCCAGTCTTCGGCCTGCCGCCAGCGAGCCACGGTGGCGTCGGGCAGCAGCGGGGTGTCGGCGCGGACCTGGGGAAGGCGGTCGAAGCTGATCAGGCTGCCGGCCACGCCGGCGGCCAGCAGCAGCAGCGCGATCAGCGCCCAGCGCAGGCGGTTGCGTCGGTCGACCATCAGTTCACCCTCCGGGCCTTGGCGATACGGACGCGGACGGGGGCGTCGTGAGGTCCGCCGAGCCGCTGGATGGCGGCCCGAGCCCGCTGTTCGATGTCTGGTCGTGCTTCGGGGGAGGCGGTGACGCCGACCCGTAGCCGCCAGCTGGGTCCCCTGGGTCGCAGGCGGACCTTGGCGGCGGTGGCCGAAGTGCCGCTGCGGACCGCGCGGGCGATCTGCCGTTCGGCCGAGCGCCGGTGCAGCCACCAGGACCGCTGGCCGTCGCTGGTCAGGGCCAGGCTGCGCTTGGGCCAGGGCCGCGCCTCGGCGACCAACAGCACCAGCCCAACCGCGGCGGTCGCGAGGAACACGATCCTGGGGATGGTGTCGGCGAAGGTCTGCTGGCGCAGCGTCGCCGCCCACTGGTCGATTCGGATCGGCCAGGGGGTGTCGCGGACGAAGGCGGTGACGACCTCGACCACCACCAGCAGCCCACCAGCGACCAGGGCCAGGCCGAGCAGCAGCGACAGCACCCGGTTGAACGCCCTCATACCGGCTGCCTCCTCCCGGCTGGGGGTGGGACCGCCGGGTGGGCCGCGATCGTCGCCGTGGTCTCTGACACGCCGGACGGCAGCTGGTCGACCTCCAGGTCTTCGACGACCAGGTCGACCCCCCGGGCGGCCCCGAGGGCTACCAGCGCGATGGTGACGGCGGCGCGGACCTCCTGGATCAGCGGGCCGAGAGGGAGCCGGCCGGCCACCAAGTGGACGCGGACGGCCTGTTCGTCGGCGACCACCCCGACCACCTTGCCGCCGGGGTACAGCGTGGCCGCCTCGATCCCACGGCCGCCGGACAGACGGGCCACGCCGGGCACGGCCAGCACGCCGGCCGCGACCGCCTGGGCCAGGGTGGCCCGATCCACGGTGGTTGGGATGGTCACCGGACCCGCGGCTCCTGCTGCTCCTGCTGGTCGTCGTCCTGGCCCTCGACGTAGAGGTCGTCGACGGTGATGTTGATCTCGGTGACCTGAAGGCCGGTCATGCCTTCGATGCGGTTGATGACGTTGGCGCGGACCGCATCGGTGATCTGGACGATGCTTTGGCCGTAGTAGGTGACCAGGTCCAGGTCGACCGCGGCCTGGGTCTCGCCGACCTCCACCGACACACCCTGCCCGGCCGCGGTCTGGGTGGACTGGCCAGGGATGCGGGAACGGACCGCGCCAAGGGCGCGGGCGGTGCCGCTGCCCATGGAGTGCACTCCGGGGATCTCCCGGGCGGCCATCCCGGCGATCTTGGCGACTACCGAGTCGGCGATGGTGGTGTTGCCATGCGCGGTCTGCAGGCCGGAGCCGCCCAGGGTGTCGCCAGCCGGGCTCAGCTGGCCGGAACGGCGCGCCGCCGTCTCGTTGGTCATCGGGGTCGAGGTGGATGTCGAGGTGGCGCCGGTGGTGGTGTCGTAGTCGGTCATGCTGCTCCTTTGGTTGCTGCGGTTAGCGTCTGGTGGTGGACGAAGGCCCGGTGAACCGGTCGGTCAGCGCGCCGAGGTCCAGGTCGCCTTCCAGGACCCGGGCGGTGGCGTAGCCGATCAGGCCGAGCAGGATGGCGCCCAGGCCGACCCAGAACCCGGCCGCCCACCACAGCCAGGCCACAAGGAAGCCGACCAGGAAGCCGAACTGGCGACGTGACATCTCACACCTCCTTCGTGGTTGCCAAGCTGGGTTGGCCGCTGGCTGTCCGGGGGCAGGACTGGGCCGCTGCGGTTGTGCGTCTGTAATGGTTGATCCAGGAAGGACGCGAAAGTTCCGTGCCTTGCGAAATCGGCCTCCCTGGCGACCAGATCCTCCTACGGACTACGTCCCAGATGGCGCCGCCGGTTGCGTGATAAGGCGTTGCCCTTGCGTGCTAGGCATCGCCGACCATGGAGCAGCAGTTCGACGACGCCTACCTAGTCGCCCGGGCCCAAGGGGGCCACCTTGGTGCGTTCGAGGTGCTCGTCGAGCACTACCAGGGCCGCGTCTACCGGGTCGCCCTGCGCATGCTCGCCAACCCACACGACGCCCAGGACGCCGCCCAGGACGCCTTCATTCAGGCCTGGAAGGGGCTTGCCAGCTTCCGGGGCGACAGCGCGTTCTCGACCTGGCTGTACCGCATCATCACCAACCGGTGCCTGAAGTTCCTGCGCGACCGGCCTCGCACCCAGCCGCTGCCTGAGACCCACGAAGCCCCCGCCGGCCGCCCCGACCAGGTCGCCGAGGCCAACGCCCGCCGCGACGCCCTCCATGCGGCCATCGCGGCGTTGCGGCCCGAGCAACGCGCGGCGCTGGTGCTGCGCGAGTTTGAAGGCTGTACCTACGAGGAAGTCGCTGCCATCCTGGCCATCACCGTGCCGGCCGTGAAAGGACGCCTCCACCGAGCGAGGCTGGAGCTATTGGACGCGATGCAACCGTGGACCTAGCCAATACCAGGCGCGCCGAGCATCTCCCCTGCGGAGCCGAGGTCGCCGAGCTGGTCGAGCAGGTCGCCGCCGGCCGCGGCGAACAGCGCTCCGACCACCAGGCGACCTGCCCCCACTGCTCGACGCTTCTGCCCGAGCTTGACCGATTGTGGGCACCCATCGGGGAGTTCACCCGCGAGCAGGTGACCCCCCCGCCCGGACTGGTCACCGCCGTCATGCGCCAGGTCCGCCGGTTGGTCGCCGCCGCCTGGCTCAGCCTGCGCACCAGCTCCCGAGGCACCACCCGGGTCGCCCGCTGGGTCGTGGCCCGGATCGCCCGTCTGGCCGCCCGCCAGGTGCCCGGCGTCCACCAGGTCCTCTCCCACGTCGCTGACATCGACACGGCCAGCCAACCGGCGCCGGCCGGGCACAACCGCCAGCCCCGCGACGCCGCCGATGTAGGCGCCGGCCGCACCGCCATTCACCTCGACCTGGTGACCCAGTACGGGCAAAGCATCCCAGCCATCGCCCAGGCGGTCCGCCACACCGTGACCAAACGGATCCAGGACCTGACCGGTCTGGAGGTCAGCGAGGTCAACATCACCATCGACGACATCGCCTCCGGACCGCGACGGCGCTGACAGCTCCCGCCACCCTCCTCTTCGGATGCCGGGCGGTCCTGCCCGGTACTCCTAGACCGCCCGAGCGCGTCAGGGTCGGACACACACCTGCTGATGACGGTGGCTCGCGCAACGCGTGAGTCCATGTCGACGGCGAAGGAATGACCAGCATCAACGGGACCATCACCATGACCAGCAGTTCAGGCGGCTGACCTGTAGGTTGGTGCCCCTGGCAGGACTCGAACCTGCAACCTACGGATTAGAAGTGAGACACCACCCGTCCGCCTGATGTTGCCTTGGCGCATCGCCGCAGGTCGGGTCAGGTTCTCCGTCCGACGGGTACCGTTCCGGGCGGTTCTGTTACGGCGACCGGATTGCCAGAGGGATTGCCAGCCCGTCCGGAGGGTCGTGGATGCGGATGCTGACGCGTGCGCCGGCTACCCGGTCGCCTTGTCATTGAGGGTGTCCGCGATGCTGCTTCAGGCGGGGACTCGGTGCAGCCACCGGCCGAGGCCGACCAGCGCCCCGGCAGCGCGGTCGAGATCCCGAACCGGGTAGAACCGGCCCCGCCACCGGCGCAACGACCAGGCATTGGCGAGCTGCCCGATCGACTGCTCGACCAACGCGCACAGCCCGGCCTGGCCGCGGTTGTCGGCGCGTTGCCCGTCAGAGAGCCGGTCCTTGGTGCGCCGGTCCCCGACCGGGGCGTGCCAGCGCTGGCGGCGCGTGGCCATGTCCCGAACCCCCTGATCCAGCAGGCTCGCCACGCCGCTGGCGTCCAGCACCTGGTCGAGCCCGGACAGGGTGACGAGCTCGTCCTCGTGGTGGCTGCCCGGCCAGCCGCCGTCACACCACAAACGTCGCCCTGGGCGGTGTGGGGGTGGCGTTTGGCGTCGTCCCAGACCTTCTGGTTGGCCCATCCGCGGGTCGTTGCCCCCGGGTCGCCAGCCCGTCAACCACGACCGCCTCGCCGGTTCGGGCCATCTCCCAAGGCGCTCGCGCAGGTCCGCAAGGGTGGTAATGAACGTCCCGTCGGGCTGGCCGTACCCAAGCGTGGCGAGCCCGGCGAGCAGCAG
>DATABK010000640.1:0-5228 GCA_036259695.1 Actinomycetes bacterium
GCTCGGCCATCGCTCGCTGCTGGCCGACCCGCGCGAGGCGGCCAACCTCGAGCGCCTCAACGACGTCAAGGGCCGCGAGCAGTTCCGCCCGGTGGCCCCCATGGTCCTGGCCGAGCGGGCCGCCGACATCTTCGAGGGCCCCCTGCCCAGCCCCTTCATGCTGTTCACCCAGCGGGTCCGGCCGGCCTGGCGTGAGCGCATCCCGGCCGTGGTCCACGTCGACGGCAGCGCCCGCATCCAGACCGTCGACCGGACCCAGGAGCCGCTGGTCGCCGCCCTGCTCGAGGCCGTCGAGCGCCGCACCGGCGTGCCGGTGATCGTCAACACCAGCCTCAACACCGCCGGGCGGCCGATGGTCGACGACCCGCGGGACGCCCTCGAATGCTTCGGGTCGGCGCCGGTCGACGTCCTCGCCCTCGGGCCGTTCCTGATCCGGCGGGCCACCTTCACGCACCCATGACCTTCGACGTGGTCGTTCCCACGGTGGGTCGCGACAGCCTCCGGCTGCTCCTGGAGGCGTTGGCCACCGCCCAGGGGCCACGACCGGGCCGGGTCCTGTTGGTGGACGACCGGCGGGACCGGTCGAGGCCACTGCCCGTGTTCCCGGAGGTCGAGGTCATCCCGGGGCGGGCCGCGGGACCGGCGGCGGCCCGGAACCTCGGGTGGCGCCAGGCGTCGGCGGAGTGGGTCGCGTTCCTGGACGACGACGTGGTCCCGGAGCCAGGGTGGCTGGGTGACCTCGCCAGGGACCTGGTGAGTCTCGGTCCGGAGGTCGCCGCCACGAAGGGCCGGGTGCAGGTCCCGATGCCATCCGGCCGGCGCCCAACCGACTGGGAGCGCAACGTCCAAGGACTGGAGACGGCCCAGTGGGCCACGGCCGACATGGCCTACCGCCGCTCGGTCCTGGAGGAGGTCGGCGGCTTCGACGAGCGGTTCCCCCGGGCCTACCGGGAGGACGCGGACCTGGGGCTGCGGGTGGTTCGGGCCGGGTACCGGATCGTCACCGGGAGGCGGGTGGTCACCCATCCCGTGCGGGCTGCCGGGCCGATGGTCAGCCTGCGACTCCAGGCAGGGAACGCGGACGATGTGCTCATGCGGGCCCTGCATGGGCGGGGGTGGCGCGCCGCGGCGGGGGTTCCGCGGGGACGGCGTCCGCGGCATCTGCTGGTGACCATGCTCGGGGCGGTCGCACTCGGGGGTCTGGTGGCGACCGCTTGGCGGGGTTGGCCAGCCGCTGCGGTGCCGGGTCGAGGCGGTCGGCGGGCACGGCGGGCCGGGCTGGTCGCGTGGGTTGCCGGGGTCGGGTGGGCGCTGGGAACGGCCGAGCTCGCGCTCGCCCGGATCCGGCCTGGGCCCCGGGCACCTCGCGAGATCGCGACGATGACCGCGACCAGCGTGCTCATGCCTCCGGTGGCGACCTGGCATTGGCTGGCCGGGTGGGTCCGCCTTCCCCGGCTGCTTGCTGACACCGTGCGTGCACCTGGACCCGCCGCCCGGAGCCGCTCCACCGACTCCCGCGCTGCCGTCCTCCCCAAGGCGGTGCTCTTCGACCGGGACGGGACCCTGGTCGCCGACGTTCCCTACAACGGGGATCCCGCGCGAGTGGTGGTGATGCCCGGGGCTCGGGAGGCGGTCGAGCGGCTCCGGGCGGCGGGGGTGGCGACCGCCGTGGTCTCCAATCAGAGCGGGGTGGCCAGGGGGCGGATTCGGGCCGAGCAGGTGGAGGCGGTCAACCGGCGGGTTGAGGAGCTGCTGGGGCCGTTGGGGCCCTGGATGGTGTGTCTGCATGGGCCTTGGGATGGGTGTGGGTGCCGGAAGCCGGCTCCGGGGTTGATTGAGGCGGCGGCGGGGGCGCTCGGGGTCGAGGCCGCCGACTGCGTGGTCATCGGGGATATCGGTGCTGACGTGGAGGCGGCCCGGGCGGCTGGGGCTCGGGGGGTGCTGGTGCCGACGCCGGTGACCAGGGCGGAGGAGGTGGCGGCGGCTCCGGAGGTTGCCGCCGACCTGCTGGAAGCGGTCGAGCTGGTGCTTGGGGGTCCGGAGGGTCGGCGATGAGCCGGCACGTGCTGGTCGCCCGGCAGGACAGTGTCGGTGACGTGCTGCTGGCCGGGCCCGCCGTGCGGGCGGTGGCGGCTGGGGCCCGGCGGGTGACGCTGCTGTGTGGGCCGCGGGGGCGCGAGGCCGCGGAGCTGCTGCCTGGGGTGGACGAGGTCGTGGTCGAGCATGCGGCCTGGATCGACGCGCAGCCGGAGGGGGTCACCAGGAAGGGGATGGACTCGCTGGTCGATCGGCTGACGGATCTGGAGGTCGACCAGGCGGTGGTGCTGACCTCGTTCCATCAGAGCCCGCTGCCGTTGGCGCTGCTGCTACGGATGGCCGGGGTGCCGACGATCGCGGCGATCAGTGTGGACTATCCGGGGTCGCTGCTGGACGTGCGGCACCGGCTGGACGAGGACCTGCACGAGGTTGACCGGGCGCTGTCACTGGTCGCGACCCTCGGCTACCGGCTGCCGGAGGGGGACGACGGGGCGCTCCAGGTGCGGCGGGACCTGGCCGCCGACGTGCCCGATCTGGAGGGCGGGGGCTATGTGGCGGTGCACCCCGGGGCTTCGGTGCCGGCTCGGGCGTGGGCTCCGGAGCGGCATGCGGCGCTGGTCGACGCGCTGGTCGGCGCCGGGCGGCGGGTGGTCGTCACCGGGGGGCCCGGCGAGCGGGCCCTGACGGCGCTGGTCGCCGGGGGGCGGCGGGCCGGGGTGGTCGACCTCGGGGGGAAGCTCAACCTGGCCGGGCTGGCCGAGGTGCTGGGCCGGGCCGAGGTGGTGGTGGTCGGCAACACCGGGCCGGCGCACCTGGCCGCGGCGGTGGGGACGCCGGTGGTGTCGCTGTTCTCGCCGGTGGTGCCGGCGGTGCGGTGGCGGCCCTGGGGGGTGCCGCACGTGCTGCTCGGCGACCAGGAGGCGGCGTGCGCGGGGTCGCGGGCGCGGGTGTGCCCGGTGCCCGGGCATCCGTGCCTGGACGGGGTCTCGGTCGGCGAGGTCGTGGCCGCGGTGGAGCGGCTGGCGGCACTCCGGGAGCGCGAGGGGGTGGCGGGGTGAGGGTGCTGCTGTGGCACGTGCACGGGTCGTGGACGACCTCCTTCGTGCAGGGGCGGCACGAGTACCTGGTCCCGGTGACGCCGGATCGGGGGCCTGACGGGCTGGGGCGGGCCCGCACCTGGTCGTGGCCGGCGTCGGCGGTGGAGATCACCAGGGAGGAGGCGGCCGACGCCGAGGTCGACGTCGTCATCCTCCAGCGGCCACACGAGCTGCACGGGCTCGCCCAGGAGTGGCTGGGCGGCCGGCGGCCGGGGCGGGAGGTGCCCGCGGTCTACCTGGAGCACAACGCCCCCCAGGGGCGGATCAACGAGCTGCGCCACGTCGCCGCCGACCGGGACGACCTCGTGGTCGTGCACGTCACCCACTTCAACGACCTGTTCTGGGACTGCGGGAGCACGCCGACGCGGGTGATCGAGCACGGCATCGTCGACCCGGGCGAACGCTACAGCGGGGAGCTCCCGGCGGCCGCGGTGGTGGTCAACGAGGCCGGCCGGCGCGGGCGGGTGACCGGGACCGACCTGCTGGGGCGGCTGGGCGCCTCGGTGCCGCTCGACCTGTTCGGGATGCAGTCGGGGCGGCTGGCCGGGACCCCCGGGGTGCGGTCGGTGGCCGACCTGGACCAGGAGCGGCTGCACGGCGAGATGGCCCGGCGGCGGCTGTACCTGCACCCGGTGCGGTGGACCTCGCTGGGGCTGTCGCTGCTCGAGGCCATGCATCTGGGGATGCCGGTGGTGGCGCTGGCCACCACCGAGGTCGTGGAGGCCGTGCCGCCGGAGGCCGGGGTGATCTCGACCCGGGTCGAGGTGCTGGCCGACGCCGCCCGGCGCCTGGTCGCCGACCCCGAGCAGGCACGGCTGATGGGCAAGGCCGCCCGGGCGGCCGCGACCGCCCGCTACGGGCTGGAGCGGTTCCTCGGCGACTGGGACGCCCTGCTGGAGGAGGTGGGGGCATGAGGATCGACATGGTGAGCGAGCACGCCAGCCCGCTGGCCGTGCTCGGCGGGGCCGACGCCGGTGGGCAGAACGTGCACGTGGCCGCCCTCTCGGCCGCGCTGGCCCGGCTGGGGGCCGAGGTGGTCGTCCACACCCGGCGCGACGACCCGGGGCTGCCGCCGAAGGTCGAGGCGGCGCCCGGGGTGATCGTCGAGCATGTCGACGCCGGTCCGGCCGAGCCGATCCCCAAGGACGAGCTGCTGCCGCACATGGACGAGTTCGCCCACCGGCTGCGGGAGTCCTTCCGGGCCGACCCGCCGGACGTGGTCCACGGCCACTTCTGGATGTCGGGGCGGGCCGCCCTGGCCGCGGCCCGGCCCCTCGGGATCCCGGTGGTGCAGACGTTCCATGCGCTCGGCGTGGTCAAGCGGCGTCACCAGGGGTCACGGGACACCAGCCCGCCGACCCGGCTGCGGGAGGAGGCGACCGTCGCCCGTGAGGCCGACCGGATCGTCGCCACCTGCTCGGACGAGGTCTTCGAGCTGGTCAGGATGGGCGCCGACCTGCGCCGGGTCGCGGTCGTGCCCTGCGGGGTCGACCTGGAGCTGTTCCGCCCCGAGGGGCCGGCGGCGCCCCGTTCCTCGTGCTTCCGGCTGCTGGTGGTCAGCCGGCTGGTCGAGCGCAAGGGCATCGGCAACGCGATCACCGCCATGGCCAAGCTCCCCGAGGCCGAGCTGGTCGTGGCCGGCGGGCCGCCCGCCGCCGAGCTGGCCCGGGACCCGCAGGCGCGGCGGCTGACGGCGCTGGCCGAGCGGCTCGGGGTCGCCGGACGGGTCCGGCTCCTGGGGCGGGTCGGTCGGGCCGAGCTTCCCGCCCTCTACCGGTCGGCCGACCTGGTGGTGAACGTGCCCTGGTACGAGCCGTTCGGGATCGTGCCCCTGGAGGCGATGGCCTGCGGTGTGCCGGTGGTCGCCTCGGCGGTCGGAGGGCTGGTCGACAGCGTGGTCGACGGCGTCACCGGCGTGCACGTCCCACCGCGGCGGCCGGGGTTGGTGGCCGAGGCGGTCGCCGGGCTGCTGGCCGACCCGGAGCGGCGGGCCGCCCTCGGCGCCGCCGGAGCCCGCCGGGCCCGGCGCCGGTACGGCTGGGACCGGATCGCCCGCAGCACCCTCGAGGTCTACGCCGGGCTCCCCACCGGGGT
>DATABK010000641.1:0-6077 GCA_036259695.1 Actinomycetes bacterium
CAACGTCAAGCGCCACCTCCGTAGCCTGGTGCTCTGCGTCGATCTGGCCGGTTTCAGACGGATCTGGCCTGCTCACGTTCGACGGGCCGTCGATCTGGACGGATCGACACGGGTCCCGTCGGATCGTGTGGATGATCAAGCAAGGCAGGCGACTAGCCCGTAGTCACTCCCGCCCCCTCGTGTTGCGGCGTTCGTCGCGTCGGCACCGGTCCGGCAGCACCGTCGTGCACCGGGCTTGGCTTGGGGAGGGGTTGGGAATCGGGATTGCCGCAGCGTAGCGTTGACCAATGACTGGCAGCCGTGAGCGGGTGGCGCTCGCCTCGTTCGTGGCTGGCGCCCTGCTCGCCGGCGGCAACGGGGTCTCCATCCGGTTCAGCAACCGCGAGCTTGCCCCCCTATGGGGCGCCGGCCTCCGCTTCGCCCTGGCCGCCGCCCTGCTGCTGGCGGTCATGGCGGTGCGGCGGCTGGCGCTCCCCCATGGGCGGGCGCTGACCGGTGCCCTGCTGTACGGCGCCTTGAACTTCGGGGCCGCCTTCGCCCTGGCCTACTACGCCCTGGTCCGGCTGCACGCCGGGCTCGGCCAGACCCTCCTGGCGTTGGTCCCGCTGGCCACGCTGCTGCTGGCCGTGGCCCAGCACCAGGAGCGCCTGCGGGCCGCGGCGGTCGCCGGCACATTGCTCGCGCTGGCCGGGGTCGCCGTCATCTCGCAGGGATCGGTGGGGGCATCAGTCCCACTGGCCTCACTGCTGGCGGCGGTGGCCAGTGCGATCTGCATCGCCCAGGCGGCGGTGCTGGTGCGCCGGTTCCCGCCGGTCCATCCGGTGACCATGAATGCGGTCGGCATGACCACCGGCGCAGTACTGCTGCTGGCTGGATCGGCGCTGGGTGGCGAGCCGCACCGACTTCCGCAGCGGGCGGCGACCTGGGCGGCCGTCGGCTACCTGGTGGTGATCGGCTCGGTGGTGGTGTTCGTGCTGTACCTGGTGGTGCTGCGCTACTGGGCCGCATCGCGGGCGGCGTACGGGTTCGTGCTCATCCCGTTCGTGACCGTGGTGCTGTCGGCCTGGCTGGACGACGAGCCGCTCGGCGTGGGGCTGGGGGTCGGCGGGCTGCTCGTACTGGCCGGCGTGTACGTCGGCGCCCTGCGTCCCACGGGTCCGCCGCCCACGCCTGGCGGGACCGCACCTCGACGCTGAGCTAGGAACAGCACACCACCAGCGGAATGACGTTGTGTCCCCTCCCAGCACCTCCGGCCCGCCTCTCAGCCTCGCTAGGATCTGGGCAGACTCGCCCGGGAGGCCCCCATGGACACGGTGAACGCGCGCGGCGCGCTGGTTGGAGGCTGGCGGTTGGTCTCCTGGGAGAACCGGGCCACTGACGGCCAGGTCACCTACCCCATGGGGATCGACGCCCTCGGCGCGCTGCTTTACACCGCCGACGGCCGCTTCTCGGTCACCATCTCGCGGAGGGGCCGGGAGGGCTTCGCCGCCGGCGACCTGCTCAGCGGGACCAGCGAGGAGAAGGCCCGGGCCGTGGAGGGCTTTGTCGCCTACGCGGGCCGCTACAGCTTCCATGGCGACCGGGTCATCCATCATGTGGAGCTGTCACTGTTCCCCAACTGGGTCGGCAGCGACCAGGAACGATGGGTCGAGCTCGCCGGGAATCGGCTGATCCTGAGTGCCAGCCCCCTGCTGCTGGCGGGCAAGCTGCAGGTACCTCGCCTGGTCTGGGAGCGGGTCGACTCATCTCCGAACCGCGGCTGATCGCTTACCTGGCAGGTTCGACGGATCGCAAGGTGCCGCCAGGCGGCCAAGAGCCGTCAGTGAGCCACCATTCGGCCGACAAGCCCTCAGCCAACCGGCAGATCCGTAGGCTGGGTGCTCCGCGTTGGACTAGTCGGGTCCAGTCGGGTTTACCTTGCTCTGGTTGGGCGGCTCGTCGGTCGAGCAGGATCGAGATGGAACCCGGAGATCGTTCGAATGCTCAACGGGGATGATTGACCCGCCTGCGGCTGCAGCTGCATGGGCGGCTCTAGAGCAGCCCTGGCAGCTTGCCTTCGAGCTGGCCTGGGAGGCCTTCCAAGCCGGCAGCGTCCCAGTCGGGGCAGTCGTGGTCGACCCCGGCGGCGACCTCGTCACCCAAGGGCGCAGCCGCAGCAACGAGCCCACCGGGCCGTCCGGGCAGCTTGCCGGGACCTACCTCGCCCATGCCGAGGTCAACGCACTAGCCGGTCTCGCACCCGGGGACTACTGGTCCCATGTGCTCTACACCACCCTGGAACCGTGCCTGCTGTGCACGGCGGCGTTGACCCACGCCCATGTCGGCGCGGTGCGCTATGCGGCCAGCGATCCGCTGTGGGCCGGGATCGAGCGGCTCCCGCGGCTCAACCAGCACATCGCTGGGCGCTGGCCGGACCGCCAGGGGCCACTATCAGGGCCGCTTGCCGGCTGGGGCGGCCTCCTGCCCTTGATCTGGAGTCTGGCACGCGCAGCGGACGGCCCGGTCGCGCGTGCCTATGAGCAGACCGCGCCGCCGCTGCTGCAGCTCGCCCGGGTGCTGGTCGGCTCGGGGGAGATCGTCGCGCTTCGCCAGCTTCCGCTCGCCCAGGCACTGCACCAGATCTGGCCTCGACTGCTGACGCTCCAGCGTCATGTTGGCCGAAAGGCTGACCACCAGCACTGACCATGCTGCGGTGCAGCGTGTGGGTCCTTCTGCGTCCGTGGGCGAGTCAGCTCGTGGTCCGGTCGTCGGCCTTAGCGTTGCGGAGTTGCGCTTGACCGACTCGATGCGCTTGACCGCGCTGGCCTTGCTCTCGTAGCGCTCGCTGGAGCTGCCTCGCCGCCGACGACCGGGCAGGCTCCCACGATGCTCGGCGAGGGGGCGGCTTCCTCGCCGTTGTTGGTCAGCTGCAGCCGGCCTATGGGCGCCGGTTGGACCGGCTGTGGTCTTGGACGTCGATCTGTTCCTTGCGGACCTCCTCGGTTACCTGCTGCTGGTCGGTGACGGTCTCCTTGTCCAGCCGGACCCGTTCCTTGGGGACCACCCGCTTGTCTACCACTGGCTGCTCCTCGTGGAGCACCACCTCATGCCCAGCGTCGGTGGCCTTGGGGTCGCTGGTCGCGGCGTCGACGTTGGCGTCGGCTGGCGGCTCGTGCTCCAGTCGGACCTCCTCGCGCCGCACCGGCACGGTGACCTGCTGCTCCTCGGTGGTCACGTACTTGCGCAGCCGCACCCGGCCCCGCTCCCGGGTTTGCGTGCCGACCCGCAACTCCTCCTCCGACCGAGTCATCGCGTCGTCGCCCGTCTGGCCAGACGCCGCCTGCCTGGTGTCGCGGCCGGGGTTGCTTGCCGGTTCGGTGGTGTCGTGGCCGGCCTCTCGGGCAGTGGCGGGCAGGGCGGCGTCGGTTGTGCCTGCCGGGCCTTGGCGCGGCGTACCGGCGTGGCTGGCGTCGTAGTCCAGGCCGTAGTGACGGAACAGCTGCCGCTCCTCGGCCACCGACAGGGGCCGGTCCAGCGGGGTGCCGGGCGCGTCCTTGACCAGTTGCCTGTCGTAGGGCACCCGGACCTCGCTGCCAGAGACGGTGGCCTGGGCGATGGGAACGAACGTCGATGTAGTGCCGGCCGCGCCGAGGCTGACCAGCGCCCACTCCGGCTGGCCTGACCGATCATCGACATAGATGGCGTCGATGCGGCCGATGAGGCCGCCGTCGCGGTCCATCATGGTATGGCCGCGCCAACCGTGGACGGTCCCGATATCGGCCATGACGATCGTTCCTCCTGCGATCTGTGGGACCGAGAGCCGGGTCCCGCACCGATCATGGCGTGGACCTTCGGGATGAGGCCCAGCCCCTGGCGTACCCGCCCAGACCACGTCGTACCGCCCACGCAACGCCGGGAAACGCGGCTAATCAACGGGTGAGCCTGACCGGTCCACGAGCGCGGCTGAGTTTGCTGCGACCAGGACGGCCGCCGTTGATGCGCTTCCTTCGTCGGCCCATCCATGGACCCCGCAGTCGGCCAGACGGGCTCCTACGTGGCGAAGCGGGGCGGGAACCGCCGACTGGTTCCGGCCGAGGTTTCCACGGTGTGGCGGGCCGCCCAACGTGCGACCATGACGCCAGGAGCGGCCTACCGCAGGACGAGGAGCAGAGGAGTTGAGATCGTGGACGGCGCGACGGTGTCCGTGGCGGTCGTTGCCAGCCGCACCGAGGCGGAGCTGATCGTCGGCATGCTACGCACTCATGGCGTGAGCGCGACGGTGTCGGCAGACGATGCCGGAGGACAGTACCCGCAGATGCAGATGGACGGTGTTCGGGTGCTGGTCGCCCCCGCCGATGAAGCCTCGGCCCGTCGGCTCCTCGACACCGCCGGTGACACCCTCGAGTAGGCCGGTCAGCCCAAGACCATTCGGCGATGGATGAGCCGACGCGGCGTGACCCGCGCCTGGGCGGCACTGTCGGACGCCGATTGACCTATGACAGACCGGCTTCGGATGACCGGTGATGGTCGTATCCGGCTGCCGGCCGGAGCGGTCGCGGACGGTCACCCCCTGGGGCTCGCGGACAGCGCCGGCGGACGTCTCGTGCCTGCTGGCGGAGTTGGTCACCTGAACCAGCCTGCGTTGCCAGGTAAGCGGACCCGATCTGCGGGACCGCGTAGCGCCAGCGCTACTTGAACGTGAAATGGAGCCCGAGGTCGGATCGAACCGACGACCTTCCGATTACGAGTCGAAACGCACCCGTCCAGCAGATGCCAGCCCGACCGGCTCTGGCTGCTGGAGTCAGCGAGCTCGTCCATCCAGTGCGTTCCTGACCTGTGGCGTTACGGCAGGAGGAATGACTGTGAGACTGCCCACGGTTCGGTGATGATCCGGGCCGTGATCGGTGGTGGTGGGCGTGACTCTTGGAATGACTGACCCTGGTGGTGTCCTGCGCTGGACTTGTCCGCCCGCTGCTGCCGGGAGCGGCCCGGAACCGGCGCTGCTGGCCTGATGTAGGAGCTTGACCACCCGAGGCTAGTCGGGTGTCCCGTCACAGTCCTGCCGTGCGTCCGGCCCGGACCGACCCGTCCACGTCAGCTTCCGGGCAAGGAGTCAACGCATGGCCATGCTGGCAGACACCGTCGAGCTCGTCATCGGGGTCGACACCCACAAGCACACCCACACCGCCGCCGCCGTCGTCGCCACTACCGGTGCGGTGATCACCCAGGTGACCGTGCCGGCCACCCCGGCTGGCTACCGGCAGCTGCTGCAGCTGGCCAGCCAGCAACCAGGCCAGCGGGTGTGGGCGATCGAGAGCACCGGCGGCTACGGCGCCGGCCTGACCCGATTCCTGAGCGCCAATCATGAGCAGGTGGTGGAGCTGGACCGGCCCAAGCGGACCGCCCGCCGCCACGGCGCCAAGTCCGACCCGTTGGACGCCGCCAGGGCGGCCCGTGAGGCCCTGGGCCGCGACCAGCTCGCCCAGCCCCGCGCCACCGGCCACCGTGCGGCGTTGTCGGTGCGGCTGGCCGCCCGCCGCTCGGCGGTCCAGGCCGCCACCGACGCCCAACGACAGCTCCACGCACTGGTGGTCGCCGCGCCCGACACCCTCCGCAGCCGACTGCGTGATCTCACCACGCCTCGCCTGGTCAGCACCTGCGCGCGGCTCCGGCTGCGGGCTAACACAGATCCTGAGACCGCTGCCACCGTGGCCAGCCTGCGCGCCCTGGCCCGCCGCATCCAACTCCTGGACGCCGAGATCGCCGAGCACACCCGAGCCATCACCGCTGTGGTGCGGGCCTGGCACCCTGAACTGCTCACGCCGACTGGGGTGGGCCCGATCGTGGCTGCCGTGGTGCTGTGTGCCTGGTCCCATCCCGGCCGCTGCCCCAGCGAGGCCGCCTTCGCCATGTTGGGCGGCGCCGCCCCGATCCCGGCCTCCTCTGGCCAACGGGTCCGGGTTCGACTCAACCGCTCCGGCGACCGTCAACTCAACCAGGCCCTGCACGTGGTGGTCCTGACCAGGCTGCGCTATGACCCGGCGACCCGGGCCTATGCCCAACGGCGACGGGCTGAGGGCAAGACCAACCGCGAGATC
>DATABK010000642.1:0-2247 GCA_036259695.1 Actinomycetes bacterium
ACGACCGGCGCGGCCGAGGCTGGAGGATTCCACATGAGCGTAGGTGTGCGATCGGCCGGGACCGACGTCGACCGGCCGGTGCTGGCCGCGGCCGTGGCGGCCGTCGTGGTCGCCGCGGTCGGGTCCCTGTTCCTGATCCAGGCCGCCCTCGGCGGGCGGCCCGACTACCGGACGGTGCGGATCGACAACCAGGCCGGCCTGCCCGTCCAGGTCGACGTGGCCGGGCCCGACGGCGACCGGCTGGGGCTGGGCGTGGCCGGGGCCCAGGCGACCACCACCTTCGAGGAGGTCGCCGACCCGGGCCGGACCTGGACCTTCGTGGTCAGCTACGGCGGGCAGGAGCTGGTGCGCCAGCCCGTCGGCCGCCAGGACCTGGCCGGCCAGGACTGGACCTTCCAGGTCCCCGGTGACGTCACCATGGAACTGGAACGCCAGGGCTACCGATGAGCAGAGGGAGCGAGCACAGGATGGACATCCAGGAGACCAGCCTGCCGGGCGTCGGGCTGCGGCACGAGTTCACCACCAGGGCCGGCCGCCAGCTTGGGGTCGTCACCCACCGCACCGGCCGTCGCGACCTGCTGGTCTACGACCGCGAAGACCCCGACGCCTGCCAGGAGGTCGTCCAGCTCACCGACGAGGAGGCCGACGCCCTGGCCGAGCTGCTGGGGGCGGCCCGGCTGGTCCAGCACCTGGCCGCCCTCACCCAGCGGATCGAGGGCCTGGCCATCGACTGGCTGCCCATCCGGGCGGGCAGCCCGTACGCCGGCCGGACCATCGCCGACACCCAGGCCCGCAGCCGCACCGGGGTGTCGATCGTGGCCATCCTGCGCAACGACGGCGCCATCCCGGCCCCGGCCCCCGACGCCGGCCTCGAGCCCGGCGACACCCTGGTCGTCGTCGGCACCGCCAGGGGCGTCAAGGAGCTGAGCAAGCTGCTGGGGAGCTGACGGGTGCCCCACGGCGCCGCCGTCCTCCTGGAGCTGGGCGGGGTGATCCTCGGGCTGGGCATCCTGGCCCGGCTGGCCGGCCGCCTCGGCCTCTCGGCCATCCCCCTGTACCTGCTGGCCGGGCTGGCCTTCGGCAAGGGAGGCCTGCTGCCGCTGGTCACCGCCCAGGAGTTCATCGAGGTGGGGGCGGAGGTCGGGGTGATTCTGCTGCTGCTCCTGCTCGGCCTGGAGTACTCGGCCAGCGAGCTGATGGGGAGCCTGCGCGCCGCCGCCCCGGTCGGCCTGGTCGACCTGGCCCTCAACTTCCTCCCCGGCCTGCTCGCCGGGCTGCTGCTCGGCTGGTCGCCCCTGGCCGCGGTGGTGCTCGGCGGGGTGACCTATGTGACCTCGTCGGGGATCGTGGCCAAGGTCCTGGGCGACCTGAACCGGCTCGGGAACCGCGAGACCCCGGTGATCCTGACCATCCTGGTCGTCGAGGACCTGGCCATGGCCGCCTACCTGCCCCTGCTCACCGGGGCCCTGGTCGGGGGCGGCCTGCTGGCCAGCGCCCTGCCGGTCGGGGTCGCCCTGGCCGCGGTGGCCCTGGTCCTGCTGGTCGCGGTCCGCTACGGCGAGACCCTGAGCCGGCTGGTGTTCAGCCCCAGCGGCGAGGTCACCCTGCTCGTCGTGCTCGGCGTGGCCCTGGTCGTGGCCGGGGCCGCCCAGCAGCTCCAGGTCTCGGCCGCGGTCGGGGCCTTCCTGGTCGGGATCGCCCTGTCCGGGCGGGCCGCCGAGGCCGCCCACGACCTCCTCACCCCCCTGCGCGACCTGTTCGCGGCCGTGTTCTTCGTGTTCTTCGGGCTCCAGACCAACCCCCGCTCGATCCCCCCGGTGGTCCTGGTCGCGGCCGCCCTGGCCCTGATCACGGCGGCCACCAAGGTGGCCACCGGCTGGTGGGCGGCCAGGCGGATCGGGGTCGGCCCCCGCGGGCGCTGGCGGGCCGGCACGGCCCTGGTGCCCCGGGGCGAGTTCTCGATCGTGATCGCCGGGCTGGCCGTCGCCCGCGAGCCCGAGCTGGGCCCGCTGGCCACCGCCTATGTGCTGATCCTGGCCGTGCTCGGCCCGGTCCTGGCCCGGACCTCCGAGCCCCTGCGCATCGCGCTCGGCCGCCCCCTCACAACTCTTGCAGGGCGGCGATCCGCTCGTCCACCGGCGGGTGAGATGCGTCCCCGGGAGCCATGATCCACAGGTGGCGCAGGCCCGGCCGGTCCGGCGGCTGGGCGCCCTCGGCCAGCTTCCGGAGGGCGCTGACCAGGCCGGG
>DATABK010000643.1:0-3063 GCA_036259695.1 Actinomycetes bacterium
CTCCCGCAGCCCCGGGTAGACCACGAAGGCGTCGTGGTCGACCTGGGTCAGGACGGTGTCCAGGTGCATGTAGGCCCGGACCTTGGGCAGCTCGACCGCGACCAGGGTGTCCAGCACCCCGGCGTCGAACAGCCGCCGGGCGAGGGTCTCGACCCCCTGGTGGGTGGTGCGCTCACCCATCCCGACGAGCAGGGCCCGGTGCCCGACGACCAGGATGTCGCCGCCCTCCACGACCGCCGGGTAGTGGTCGATCCCGTCCCCGCCGTACCAGATCGGGAAGTCGGCCCCGGCGAACATCGGGTGGCGCCGGTAGACGGTCTCCAGGTGCATGGTCTCGCGCCGCCGGGACGGGAAGGCCATGGGGTTGATCGACACCCCGCCGTACATCCAGGCCGAGGTGTCACGCATGAACATCTGGTTGGGCAGCGGCGGCAGCACGAACGTGGTCGGGTGGAAGCTGGCCCCGACCAGCCCCTCGGGCGTGAACGGCAGGTCCTCGGGGATGACCCCGCCGATCAGGTAGGTGACCAGTTCGGCCGCGTCCAGCGAGTCGAACCAGGCCCGCAGCTCCGGAGCCAGCCCGGCCCCGAACCCGTCGACGGTGACCACCCGGTCCAGCAGCTCCTTGCGGCCTCCCTCGTCGGCCAGGGCGGTGGCCAGCAGGTCGGCCAGCAGGAAGACCTCGACCCCGCGGGCGCGCAGGACGTCGGCGAACGCCTGGTGCTCGATCCGGGCCCGTTCGGCCCACATGATCTCGTCGAACAGCATGTCGGCGATGTTGGCCGGGGTCAGGCGGGCCAGCTCCAGGTCCGGGCAGTGCAGCAGGACCTTGCGGAGCTGGCCGATCTCGGAGTCGACCTGGTAGGCGGACATGGCCCGATCTTGACACCGCCGCCGGAGCGGCGCACAACCACATCCACAGCCCAGCCGAGGGAGGCGCGCATGGCCCGCTACCTGATCGTCGCCCACCAGACGGCCGGGAGCCCGGAGCTGCTGGAACGGGTCAAGGCGCTGGCCGCCGCCGACCCGGCGGCCACCTTCACCCTGCTCGTCCCGGCCACCCCGACCGGGCACCTGCTCCACAACTGGGAGGAGGGCGAGGCCAGGCAGCTGGCCCGGCGGCGGGCCACCGAGGCCATGGCCGCCCTGGCCGCCGCCGGGGTGCCGGTGGCCGAGGCCCGGGTCGGCAGCCACTCGCCCGTGGAGGCGGTCGGCGACGAGCTCCAGGCCCACCCCGGCTACGACCGGATCGTCCTCTCCACCTTCCCGCCGGGGGTGTCACGGTGGCTCAAGGGCAACCTGCCGGCGATCCTCGAGCGCCGGTTCCGGCTCCCGGTCGACCACGTCACCTCCCCGGCGAGGACGCCCACCACCAGCTGACCGGAGGCGGCCCCCCGGCGCTACCACGACAGGCAGGCCAGTACGACCTGGTCGCCTGACCCGGGTTAGCCGGGTTCGAGGGCGCGGCAGTGGACGGTGCCGTTGACCGGGGCCTCGGCGGCGGTGCCGATGGCGGGCTCGTTGGAGGTGGCGCCCGGTTGGATCGGTTCCTTGAGGCTGACCGCGCCCACGCCGACCCGTTCGCCGCTGATGTTGTAGAGGACGGCCTCGCACTTGTCGGGGCGGCCGGCCCGGGAGCCGACGTTGGTGACCCGGAACATGAGGCGGACCTCGTTCTGGCTGCCCTCGACCGGGCCGAGCACCGACACCGTCGCCTTGAAGGTCTTGCCCCGGTTGGAGGCCAGCTCGATGGCGATCGCCACCGCGGTGAAGGCGAGGATGGCCACCACCATCACGATCAGGCCGGTCGGGCCGAGGAGCTCACGCTTGCGGCGCCCCGGGGACGGCGGCTGCGGTTGGGTGGTGGCGGGCGAGCTGGACATCGGTGCCATCAGGCTAGCAGGACTCCGAGGAGCTGAGCCCGGGCCCAGCAAGGGAAGTCGGCCGCACGCGGCCAACCGGGCCCGGGCACCGGGGAAGCTGCGTCGTCCCAGGTGTTACGGAAGCAGGGTGGAGACCACCGGGCCGAGGAGCTCGTCGACCGGGTCGAGGGGACCTGGCGGGGTGGTGGTGGTCGGCGGGGACGTGGCCGGCGGGGAGGTGCGGGGCGGCGAGGTGGCTGCCGGGGTCGTGGTCGGCGGTGCGGCTGGCGGGCCCCCGGCGCCCGCGCCGGCCGCACCGCCGGACCCCTGTGCCCCGGAGGCCGCCCCCCGGGATCCTCTGGCTGGGAGCTCGTGCCCCCGGACCTCGTTCCTCCCGGCTGGTCCGCCGGGGGACGGGAAGGCCGCCGTTGCGCCGCCGGCGTCGGCCCCGGACCGGACACCCGACCCCGACGACCCGGGAGCGGGCCGGTCACCGGGCTCCGGGCGGGACTCCGGAGCCTGACCGGCCCGCTCACCGGGCACCAGGTGGGTCGGGCCGTTGGCCCCTGGCCAGCCGACGAGCGCGACCACGCCCCCGAGCATGGCCAGGGTCGCGACGAGCACGCCGAGCAGGACCACGGCCGTCCGCTGGGTGAAGAACGGCAGGCGGCGCAGCTCCGCCTCCCAGTGCAGCAGCAGCCGGTCCAACGCTCCGCGGATCGTACGCACGACCCGAACCCCCCCTATCGGTCAAGCGGAATGTTCTTCACGAACCATATACAGATGTGGCGGGGGAACGCCAAATCGGCTGCCTGCTCGGCTACCATGAGCGGCTGACGACGACGTCCCGCCCATCCCCCGGGGTGCGACGCCGCCCCGGACCGACCGAAGGTGCTGCCATGCCCGCCCCACGGACCCTGCTCGACAAGGTCTGGGACCGCCACGTGGTGGCGGAGTCCCCCGGCCTGCCGGCCGTGCTGTACGTCGACCTCCACCTGATCCACGAGGTCACCTCGCCCCAGGCGTTCGCCGGGCTGGCCGCCCGCGGCCTCAAGGTCCGCCGCCCCGACCTGACCCTGGCCACCGCCGACCACTCGGTGCCGACCTCGGACCGGTCCCTGCCGATCGTCGACGAGCTGGCCAGGGCCCAGGTGGAGCGGCTGGAGCGCAACTGCGCCGAGCACGGCATCCCCCTGCACGG
>DATABK010000644.1:0-1612 GCA_036259695.1 Actinomycetes bacterium
GTTGCCGGCCCGATTGAGCAGCTTCGCGGGGCCGGGACCCTTCTGTTAACCGACCCGCAAGGGCGGGCGCATGCGCAGGCCGCCGACGGGAACGGCCGTCGGGTGCTGGGGCAGCTGGGCGATCTCATCGCCGGGCGGGCACCGTCGGGCTTCGACCTGGACGCGGCCGCGCACCTCCTGGCGGTCCCGCCGGACGCGCGCTCGGCGGAGCTGGGGGCCGACGCCGACCTCGTGTACCTGCGGACTGCTGACGGGGCGGCGGCGGTCGGGAAGCTTCAGGACGGGTCGCTGCGGCGGCTGCTGCCGGCTGGCTGGCGGTCCCCTGGGCCGCCGCGGTACTCGGCGGACGGAGGTGTGCTCGGGGTGTGCGGCTACCGGCTCGGTGGTGACCCGCTCCCGGCTGTCACCAAGGCGGGAAGCTGGATCCTGGACGGTTCCGGCCAGCGGCTGGCCACCCTGCCGGGCTGCCTGTACGACGTGGCCGCCGACGGGAACTCGGCCCTGGTGGCCGACCCCGCCGAGGGCCGGCGGGCCGGGCCCGTGCCTCCCGGCCGGGAGCTCCAGCAGCGGCCGCCGACCGGCGAGTCGGACCAGCTGACCAGAGGGCTGCGGCTGTGGCGACGGGACGGGAGCTTCCGCCCGGTGCTCGGGTTCGACGAGGTGGTCAAGGCCTTCCGGACCGTCCAGCCCGGGGTGGACCCGCGCGGGCTGGTGGTCGTGACCGCCGTGCTCGGGCCGGACGGGCGCCAGGCCCTGGTCCGCATCGTCGACGCCCTGGCCGAGGTCAGCCCCCGGACGGGCCGGGAGTCCGAGGTGCTGGCCCTGGTCGACGTGGAGCGGGGTCGGGCCGAGCCGGCACCCGAGCACCTGCCCGGATTCTTCGCCTTCCTGCCCACCGGCGGCTGGGCCCTGACCGGCGGCGCCGGCACGGCCACCTACCTGCCCCCCGACCGGCCGCCGCAGCTGCTCCGGTCGGGCATCGCCGGCGACGGCGTGTACGCGATCGAGCCCAGCCCGGACGGGGCCTGGCTGCTGCTGGCCGGGGCGACCTGGCGCTTCATCCGTACCGACGACCCGTCGGTGCAGGTCAGCTACCCCGCCCCTGGCCGGTTGGCCTCCTGGGTGCCGGAGCCGGACCGATGAGCTCGCTGCGGCTGGCCCTGCGGGGGCTGCGGGCCCGGGCCGGGCTGTCGGTGGCGCTGCTGGCGGTGACCACCTTCGCCGTCGGGGTGGGGGCGGCCGGGGCCGTGTACCTGCGCGCGGCCGGCGAGTCGCTGCTGGCCCAGAACCTGCGCTCGGCGAGCAGCCACACCGCCGGGCTGCACGTCAGCCAGGTGGTGGCCGACGGCCGGGAGCTGCGCGGCCTGACCCGGTCGGTGGCCGCGGCCGGCCCGGCCGTGCCGGCGCTGGCCCCGCCGGTGACCGGCCTGGAGACCCGCACCCCGATCGAGCTCCTGGCCGAGGGCGGCCGGCCGGGCTCGGCCTATCTGGCCAGCCGCGACGGCCTCTGCGGCCGCCTGGTCGTCGAGGACGGGCGCTGCCCGGTGGCCCGGCCGCTCGCCCTTCCGGCCGAGGTCGCGGTCAGCCGCCGCACCGCCGACTGGCTCCGCCT
>DATABK010000645.1:0-6220 GCA_036259695.1 Actinomycetes bacterium
GAGGCGGACGAGGCCCAGGGCGATGCCGGCACCGAGGCCGAGGCCGAGGCCGAGGAGGCTCCCACCGGCGAGGCCGACACGGCCATCGAGCCGGGCGTCACCGAGTCCGCCGTCGACGAGTCCGAGCCAGCCTCGGCCCAGGCCGACGACGACGCCGCCGAAACCACCGACAACGAGGACCAGGACCGCAAGTAGGGCAGGCCTTGCCGCAAGGGCACGACCCCACCGATCCAAGGGGCGCCCGGCGCCCCAAGCGGTCGACGGTCGGGCACCCGTATAAGGCCCAGCCCGATGGCCGGAGCCCCGGTTGGGAGGGTAGCCGAGGTGGCCAAGGGGGTGGCGGCGGGTTTCCACAGCCCCCCGGCGCCGAGGACCCCGACCTCCGGCGGCTTCGGCTGGTGGTCGCCTACGACGGGGCGCCGTTCTCGGGCTTTGCTCGGCAGCGGGATCGGCGGACGGTGCAGGGGGAGCTGGAGGCGGCGCTGAGCCGGCTGGCCAAGCGGCCGGTGGCCACGGTCGGGGCGGGCCGGACCGACGCCGGGGTCCATGCTCGGGGGCAGGTTGTCCACGCCGACGTGCCGGCGCGGCTGGACCCGGAGCGGGTGCGGCGGGCCCTGAACGGGGGGCTCGGGCCGGCCATCACCGTCCGTGCGGCCGACTGGGCGCCTCCCGGGTTCGATGCTCGGCTCTCGGCTCGCCGGCGGACCTACGTGTACCGCATTGACGACTCGGGCGACCCCGACCCGCTGGTCCGGGGGTTCGTGCTTGCCTGGCCTCGGTCCCTCGACCTGGACCGGATGCGGGAGGCGGCCGAGCCCCTGCTCGGGGAGCACGACTTCGCCGCCTTCTGCCGCAGCCGGTCGGGGGCGACCACGACCCGGCGGCTGCGGTCGCTCGGCGTCCGCCGGCTCGGTGGGCTGGTCGAGGTCCGGCTGGTGGCCGACGCCTTCTGCTGGCAGATGGTCCGGGGCATTGTCGGCCACCTCCTGCTGGTCGGCGACGGGCGCCGCGACCCGGCGAGCACCGCGACGATCCTGGCCGCCGGCGACCGCTCGCGGGCCGGGAACATCGCTCCCGCGCACGGTCTGGTCCTGGAGGCGGTCGCCTATCCCCGCGGGATCAGGTCCGCAGGTAGGACGCGCCGTTGACGTCGACCACGGCGCCGGTCGTGGACTCGGCGCCCGGGGTGGCCAGGAACACGACCACCCTGGCCACCTCCTCGGGGGTCGCCGCCCGGTTCAGGGGGCTCTGGCCGCGGATGGTGTCGCCGCGGGAGCCCTCCAGGAACGGCGCCGCCATGTCGGTCTCCACGTACCCGGGCGCGACCGTGGTCACGTAGATCCCGTGGCCGCCAAGGGCCCGGGCCATCGACTGGCCAAGGCTGTTCAGGCCGGCCTTGCTGGCCCCGTAGGCCGGATGGCTGGGCTCGCCCCGGAACGCGCCCCGCGAGGAGACGTTGACGATCCGGCCGCCGCCGGCCGCGACCATGTGCGGGGCCACGGCGTGGATGAGGTTGGCCGGGCCGATCAGGTTGGTGTCGATCGTCCGCCGCCAGATCCGCCGCCAGTCCTCGTCGCCGGTCGTCAGCACCGGGTGCTCCTCGTAGATGCCGGCGTTGTTCACCAGCACGTCGACCCGGCCGAGCTCCTCGACGACCCGGTCGACCAGCGAGCGCACCTGGTCCGGATCGGCCACGTCCGCCTGGAGGGCCAGGTGGCCCTCGCCGTCGAGGGCGGCGAGGGTGTCGTCGGCGGCCCGCCGGTCGGCGCGGAAGTGGACCACGACCGTGGCCCCGCGGGCCGCGAACTGCTCGGCCACGGCCCGGCCGATCCCGCGCGAACCGCCCGTGACCAGCACCACCTTGCCCTCGAAGTCGGGGCCGCTCATGTCCGCGCCCGCCGGCAGTAGCAGCGCAGGTTCCGGATGTCGTAGCAGGAGATGTCGATGTCGGTGAACCCGTTGGCGGCCAGCAGCTGGCCCAGCCAGACGTCGTCGAACATGGCGTGGTGGGCGTTCCAGATCCAGCGGGGCACCCCGCGCTCGTCGCTGCCCCGGTGGGCCGGGCGGTCCATGTGCCCGCCCAGCAGCCAGTAGTTCGCCTCCAGGGTCGAGTAGTGGCCCTCGACCCACTGGGTCACGATGTAGCGGGCGTCCGGCACCCCGATGTCGACCCTGGCCCCCGGGACCAGCACCCTGGCCCACTCCCGCAGGGTCGGCTCGACCAGCTGGAAGCTCTGGTGCTCGAGCACGTGATTGGCCCGCAGGGCGGTGACGCTCTGGTCGGCGAACGGCAGCCGGTCCAGGTGGCAGACGACCTGGATGCCGGGGAGGGGCAGCACGTCGGCGTGCACCTCGTACTCCGGGCTGGGTCGCTCCCCGGCCCCGATCTCGACCCGCACCGCCCGCCCCTCCTCGCCTCGGCCGCCTGGCCGGGTTGTGCCACCGCGCCGGCCCCCGGTAAACCTCGACCGGCCGATGTAGGGTGCCATCGAGATGCCCACCGCCTGTGTCGCCCACGTCGGGTCGGCCGCCTGGGAGCGCCTCCCCGAGGCCCTCCGGCTGCTGCGTGACCGGTTCGGGCGGGTGCCGGTGTACCCGGCCGGCGACCCGGGCGATGCCGAGACCCTGGCCGCCGAGCTCGCCCCCGAGGTCGACGTGCTGGTGGTGTTCGGCGGCGACGGCACCGTCCACGAGGTCGCCAACGGCCTGCCCCTGGGCGGTGGCGGCCCGCTGATCGCCCTCCTGCCCGCCGGCACCGGCAACGACCTGGCCCGAGCGATCGGCATCCCGCCCGACCCGGTGGCCGCGGCCACCGAGCTCGCCGGGGCCCGCCCCCGCGCCCTCGACCTGCTCGACTGCGGCCCCCGGCGGGCCGCCAACGGCATCAACGCCGGCTTCGCGGCCGCCGCCACCGACGTGCTCTCCCGGCGGGTCAAGAAGGCCCTCGGCCCGGCCGCCTACGTGGTCGGGGGGATCCGCGCCGGCATCGACCCGCCGACCTGGCCGGCCCGGGTCGAGGTCGACGGGCGCGTCGTCGAGGGCCAGGCCCTGGCCGTGGTCGTGGGCAACGGCGGCTCCTTCGGCGGCGGGCGCTGGCTGATCCCGGACGCCGACGTCGGCGACGGCCTCCTCGACGTGCTGGTCGTCCCGGCGGGCGTCTCCAAGGCCAGCCTGGCCCGCCACCTGGCCAGGGACCGCCGCCTCCCCCGCGACCTGCCCCGCCTCCGCGGCCCGGCCGCCACCGTGGTCACCGACATGCCCTGCCGCCTCGACGGCGAGCCGTTCCCGACCCCCGGCTCGGTCACCGTCCTGCCGTCCGCCTGGCAGGTCCTGGCCCCGGCCTGAAGTTGACCAAACGGCCTGGTCACCGCTAGCCTTGACAGTCGGTTCACTCGACGCTGCGGCAGGATCGACATGCCCGGCGCCACACTTCCGAATCGTAACGGAGTTGCCCGCATGCCTTCGCCAGCAAGCCGAACGTTCTCGCCGCGAGCGCGGGACCTGACCCGCGACTGGTACGTCGTGGACGCCGACGGCCAGGTCCTCGGCCGGCTGGCCGCCCAGGTCGCCCGCGTCCTGCGCGGCAAGCACAAGCCGATCTACGCCCCCCACGTCGACACCGGCGACCACGTGATCATCATCAACGCGGCCAAGGTCCGGCTGACCGGGCGCAAGCGCGAGCAGAAGGTCGCCTACCGCCACTCGGGCTACCCGGGCGGCCTCAAGGAAACCCCGTACACCGTGCTGCTCGCCGAGCGGCCGTCCCGCGCGGTCGAGAAGGCCGTCCGCGGGATGCTGCCCCGCAACCGGCTCGGGCGGCAGATGCTCTCCAAGCTCAAGGTCTATGACGGCCCCACCCACCCGCACGCCGCGCAGATGCCGGTGCCGCTGGACGTGACGGCCGCCGTCAAGCAGGAAGGATAGGAGGACACCTCGTTGGCTGCTCCAGCACAGCTGTCCAGGGGCACCGGCCGCCGCAAGGAGGCGGTGGTCCGGGTACGGCTGATCGAGGGGACCGGCGCGTTCAAGCTGAACGGCCGCCCGCTCGAGGACTACTTCCCCAACCCGGCCCACCGCCGGCTCGTCACCGAGCCGCTGCGGGTCACCAACACCCTCGAGCGCTACGACGTGCTCGCCAACCTCGACGGCGGCGGGGTCTCCGGCCAGGCCGGCGCCCTGCGCCACGCCATCTCCCGGGCCCTGGTCGACCTCGACGTCGAGCTGCGGTCCGAGCTGAAGAAGCGTGGCTTCCTCACCCGTGACGCCCGCGAGGTGGAGCGCAAGAAGTACGGGCTGAAGAAGGCCCGCAAGGCGCCCCAGTACTCCAAGCGCTGAACAGCGCCGGGCGAGTACCGGCGCTGCATATCGAGCACCCAGAGCTAGGAGGATGCCTTGCACATGCACGCCGCGTGTACTCGACCGGTGCTGTAGGGCCCACCGGAGCCTGCCGGTGGGAACGCTGTTCGGGACCGACGGGGTTCGTGGTCTGGCCAACGCCGACCTCACCCCCGAGCTTGCCCTTGCCCTCGGCCGGGCCGCGGTCGGGGTGCTCCGCGCCCAGGCCGGGCCGGGCACCACCGGGCCGGGGTCACGGCCGGCCGTGGTCGTCGGCCGGGACCCGCGCGCCTCGGGCGTGCTGCTGGAGAACGCCCTGGTCGCCGGGATCCTCAGCGCCGGCGGGGACGTGCTCGCCGCCGGGGTGGTCCCGACCCCGGCCGTCGCCTTCCTGACCCGCCACTACGGCGCCGCCGCCGGGGCGGTGATCTCGGCCTCCCACAACGCCATGCCCGACAACGGCATCAAGTTCTTCGGCCCCGAGGGCTTCAAGCTCCCGGACGCGGTCGAGGAGCGCATCGAGGCCGCCGTGGCCGCCCCCGACCACGGGGCCCCCCGGCCCGTCGGGGCCGAGGTCGGCGGCCTGCGCCCGACCGCCGACGACGCCGTCGAGGCCTACCTGGCCCACCTGCTGGAGGGCATCCCCGACCTGGACGGCCTCGAGGTGGTGGTCGACTGCGCCAACGGGGCCGCCGCCGAGTGCGCCCCCGAGGCCTACCGCCGGGCCGGGGCCAAGGTCACCGCCGTGGCCGCCGAGCCCGACGGGCACAACATCAACGCCGGGGTCGGCTCCACCCACCCCGAGCACGTCAAGGCCGCCCTGGCCCGGACCGGGGCCGCGGTCGGCCTGGCCCACGACGGCGACGCCGACCGCCTCCTGGCCGTGGACGAGCACGGCAACCTGGTCGACGGCGACGTGATCCTGGCCATCTGCGCCCTGGACGCCCGCGACCGCGGCGACCTGCCCACCAACACCGTGGTCACCACGGTCATGACCAACCTCGGCTTCAAGAAGGCCATGGCCGAGCATGGGATCGCGGTCGTGCAGACCGCCGTCGGCGACCGCTACGTCCTGGAGGCCATGCTGGCCGGCGGCCACCACGTCGGTGGCGAGCAGTCCGGCCACCTGATCTTCCTCGACCGGGCCACCACCGGCGACGGCCTCCTCACCGGCCTGCGGCTGCTCGGCGTGGTCGCCCGCAGCGGCAAGCCCCTGTCGGAGCTGGCCCGGGTGATCCACCGGCTGCCCCAGGTGCTGGTGAACGTGGCCGTGGCCGACCGCGACGCCCTGGACGGGGCGGCGGCGGTCTGGCACGCCGTGGCCGAGGAGGAGGGCCGGCTGGGGGACAGCGGGCGGGTGCTGGTCCGCCCCTCGGGGACCGAGGCCCTGGTCCGGGTCATGGTCGAGGCCGAGACCGAGGAGGCGGCCCGCACCACCGCCGACCGCCTGGCCGCCGTGGTCACCGCCGAGCTCGGCTGAGCCCCGCGGCTCGCCGTTTCCCGCCGCACCCTCAACTCCGGGCCCGACCCGCCGATCGGGTTCTCCTGCGTTGCCCGATCAGTCTCCCCGGTCCGCACGAGACGGAGGTCGAGGAATGCAGGTGCTGCTGGCGGCCCTGCTGGCCACGGCGGTCGCGCTGGGGGTCCCGGCGCCGGCCACCGCCGCTCCCGCCTGGAGCGACCACCCGAGGACGCTGCACGTCGCCGCCCATCCAGCGCGGCCGGGCGACGGCTCGATGGCACGCCCCTACGCCCGGATCTCCCAGGCCGTGGCCGTGGCCATGCCCGGCGACACCGTCCTGGTCGGCCCGGGGCGGTACGCCGAGGAGGTCCGAACGGCCCGTCCCGGCCGCCCGGGCGCGCCCATCCGGATCCTCGGGCGGCC
>DATABK010000646.1:0-3868 GCA_036259695.1 Actinomycetes bacterium
TGCCCGAACACCACCAGGTCGGCCTCGGGGAAGCGGCGGCGCAGGCGGCGGGTCCTCCCCGGGGCCGGGCCGGCGTCGTGCACCATGGCCACGGCCAGGCCGTCCAGGTCCAGGGGGAGGGTCTCCGGCGCCCCCCAGGCGGCCACGTCCGGGGTGTCGTTGTTGCCGAGCACGGCCCGGACCGGGGCGAACCCGGCCAGCTCCTCCAGCACGCCGGCCCGGCAGACGTCCCCGGCGTGCAGGATCAGGTCGGCCCCCTCCAGCCGCCTGGCCACCTCGGCCGGGCAGGCCTTCCAGTAGCGGGGGGCGTGGGTGTCGGACAGCACGGCCACCTTCATGATCGACGATGATGGCACGCACACCGAGGCGGCGACGACCGAGTGGGAGGGCGCATGGGCGCGCTGGAGGGCAAGGTGGTGGTCGTCACCGGGGCCGGGCAGGGGATCGGGCGCGAGGAGGCGCTGGCCTGCGCCCGGGCCGGGGCCGCGGTGGTGGCCGACGACCTCGCCGGGGCGGCGGAGACGGCGGCGGCGATCACCGTCGAGGGCGGCCGCGCCCTGGCCCTCGAGCACGACGTCGGCGACTTCGAGGCCGCCGGGCGGCTGGTGGCCGCGGCCGTTGACACCTTCGGCGGGCTGGACGGCGTGGTCAACAACGCCGGGGTGGTCCGCGACCGGATGGTCTTCAACATGTCCCCGGAGGAGTTCGACCTGGTGCTCCGGGTCAACCTGGGGGCCACCTTCGCCATGACCCGGCACGCCGCCGCCTGGTGGAAGGCCCAGGGCCGGCCGGGGGCGGTCGTCAACACCACCTCGACCTCGGGCCTCCTCGGCAACCAGGGCCAGTCCAACTACGGCGCGGCCAAGGCCGGGGTGGCCGCCTTCACCGTCATCTGCGCCCTCGAGCTGGCCCGCTACGGCGTCCGGGTCAACGCCATCGCCCCCGGGGCCCGGACGGCCATGACCGAGGGCGCCTTCGGCCAGCTCGACTTCGCCGGCGACTTCGACCCCCTCGACCCGGCCAACGTGGCCCCGGTGGTGGTGTGGCTGCTGTCGGACGCCGCCGCCGAGGTCTCCGGCCAGGTCATCGGGATCACCGGCGGCCTGGTCGAGCTCTACGAGGGCTGGCACGTGGTCGCCAGCCAGGAGCGGCCCGGCCGCTGGACCCCCGAGGAGCTGGCCGCCGCCGCCCCCGAGCTGTTCGGCGACCGCCCGGCCCGCGCCCCCTGGCGCCCGTCCAGCCTGCGCCGGATCATCGAGTCGGCCCGGGGCGGCCCCGGGGCCGGCTAGAGGGCGGCGCTGTAGGCCCGGCCGGCGGTGACCAGCTCGACGCCGGTGAGGCCGGGGACCGGGACCGGGGTGGTGCGGCGGGTGGTGGTGCCGTCGCCCAGCTGGCCGTAGGTGTTGGCCCCCCAGGCGCGGACGGTGCCGTCGGCCAGGACGGCCAGGCCGTGGTCGCGGCCGCCGGAGATGAACCGCACCCCGGTGAGGATGCCGACCCCGACCGGGGTGGACCGGTTGGCCGTGGCCCCGTTGCCGAGCTGGCCGAGGTTGTTGCGGCCCCAGGCCCGGACGGTCCCGTCGGCCAGCAGGGCCAGGCTGTGGTAGGCGCCGGCGGCGACCGCGACCACCCCGGTGAGGTTCCCGACCCGCACCGGCACCGACCGGTGGGTGGTGGTGCCGTCGCCGACCTGGCCGTAGGTGTTGTGCCCGAACGCCCAGACGGTCCCGTCCGAGCGGAGGGCCAGGCTGTGGTCGCGCCCGCCGGCGACCTGCACGACCCCGGTCAGGGAGGGCACCCGGACCGGGGTGGCGCGGGTCGTGGTGGTGCCGTCGCCGAGCTCCCCGAAGGCGTTGTAGCCCCAGGCCCAGAGGCTGCCGTCGTTGCGGATGGCCAGGCTGTGGCCGCGGGCCCCGGCGATCTGGGTCACCCCGGTGAGGTTGCGGACCTGGACCGGCCGGGTCCTCCGGGTCCGGGTGCCGTCGCCGAGCTGGCTCTGGGAGTTCATGCCCCAGGCCCGGACCGTGCCGTCGCCGAGCAGGGCCAGGCTGTGGTAGTGGCCGGCGGCCACCTGGACCGCCCCGGTCAGGCCGGCCACCGGCCCCGGGGTCGGGCGGTTGACGGTGGTGCCGGTGCCCTGCTGCCCGTACTGGTTGGACCCCCAGGTCCAGACGCCGCCGTCGGCCAGCCGGGCGATCACGTGCTCGCGCCCGCCGCCGACCTCGGTCGCGTCGGCCAGGCCGGTCACCGGCCCGGCCGTGAACCGGTTGGCGGTGGTGCCGTCGCCGAGCTCGCCGAAGCTGTTGCTGCCCCAGGTCCTCGGCGTCCCCGGGCCGGCCGCCCCGGCCGGCACGGCCGCCAGGGCCAGGAGCAGCGCCGCCACCAGGGCGGCCAGGAGGAGGGACCGGGTTCGCATGGCCCGATCTTCGGGCATCCGGCCCGGCCGGCCCACCAGCAGATGCAGTAGAGTGAGGCCCCATGGACGACAAGCAGGTCCTCGACCGCATCGGCGCCCTGGTCTCCGAGGAGCATGCCCTGGAGCGCCAGGCCACCGGCGAGGGCCTCGACGAGGACCAGCAGGCCCGCCTCCACGAGGTCGAGGTCCAGCTCGACCAGTGCTGGGACCTGCTGCGCCAGCGCCGGGCCCGCCGCAACGCCGGCCAGGACCCCGACACCGCCGCCGTCCGCCCCGAGGGCACGGTCGAGGGCTACCTCCAGTAACGCAAACGGCTCCGGCCGGAGCCGGAGCCGTTTCGGGGAAGCCGTCCTGAGCTCAGGCGGCCTGGATGGCCTCCTGGCCGCCCTCGGCAGCGAGGGCGTGGGCCAGGACCTGGTCGATCTCGCTGGCCAGGTGGAAGGTCATCTCGGCCCGGACCGACTCGGGGACGTCCTCGAGGTCGGCGCCGTTGCGCTCGGGGAGGATGACCTCCTTGAGCCCGGCCCGGTGGGCGGCCAGGACCTTCTGCTTGACCCCGCCGATGGGCAGGACCCGGCCCTGGAGGGTGACCTCGCCGGTCATGCCGACCTCGGCCCGGACCGGCCGGCCGGTGAGCAGGCTGGCCAGGGCGGTGGTCATGGTCACGCCGGCCGAGGGGCCGTCCTTGGGGACGGCGCCCGCCGGGACGTGGACGTGGTACCGGCGCCCGGCCACGTCGCCTTCGATGCCCAGCTCGCCGGCGTGGGCGCGGACGTAGGAGAGGGCGATCGACGCCGACTCCTTCATGACGTCCCCGAGCTGGCCGGTCAGGGTCAGCCCAGGCTCGCCCTCCATCACGCTGGCCTCGATGAACAGGACGTCACCGCCGGTGCCGGTCACGGCCAGGCCGGTCGCGACCCCGGGGACGGCGGTCCGGTCGGCCGCCTCGAAGAAGAACTTCTGGCGTCCCAGGAAGCCGCGGACGTCGCCGGCGTCGACGACCAGCGGGGTGCCGGCCTCGCCGCCGGCGATCCGGGTCGCCGCCTTGCGCAGCAGCTTGCCGATCTCGCGCTCCAGGTTCCGGACCCCGGCCTCGCGGGTGTAGTCGCCGACCACGGTCCGCAGGGCGGCCTCGGTGACGATCACCTCGTCGCCCCGCAGCCCGGTCTGCTCCAGCTGCCGCTTGAGCAGGTGGTCACGGGCGATGGCTAGCTTCTCGTCCTCGGTGTAGCCGTCCAGCCGGACGACCTCCATACGGTCGAGCAGCGGGCCCGGGATCGTCTCGACCTGTCGGACGTGCTGTTCATCGCCACGGCCAACGTGGTCGAGACGATCCCGGGCCCGCTGCTCGACCGCATGGAGGTCGTCCGCCTGGACGGCTACACCGAGGACGAGAAGCTGGCCATCGCCCGTGACCACCTGCTCAAGCGGCAGCTGGAGCAGACCGGGCTG
>DATABK010000647.1:0-8004 GCA_036259695.1 Actinomycetes bacterium
CAGCAGCGCCGCAAGCCGTCCGGACGTCAGCAGTCCCGCCCGGCCAAGCGCCGCCGGCGTTAGCCCGACAGGAGGCCACCGTGCCCATCGACATCGAGCGCCTGCGGGCCCTCATCCGTGACGTGCCTGACTTCCCCAAGCCGGGGATCGTCTTCAAGGACATCACCCCGCTGCTGGCCGACGAGGTCGGCTTCTCCTCGGTGATCGACGAGACGGTCGTCCACTTCGGCCGGGGCAACGTCGACAAGGTGGTCGGGATCGAGGCCCGCGGGTTCATCCTGGCCTCGCCGGTCGCCTACCACTTCGGCGCCGGCTTCGTCCCCGTACGCAAGGCCGGCAAGCTGCCCTACCAGGTCGAGGCCGAGGAGTACGCCCTCGAGTACGGCACCGCCACCCTGGAGCTGCACGCCGACGCCGTCGTCCCAGGCGAGCGGGTCCTGATCGTCGACGACGTGCTCGCCACCGGCGGCACCGCCCGGGCGGCGGCCCGGCTGGTCGAGCGCCTGGGGGGCAAGGTCATCGGCATCGCCACCCTGATCGAGCTCGAGTTCCTCGAAGGCAGGAAGCTGATCGAGGGCTACGAGTTCTTCAGCCTCGTCCGGTTCTGAGATGGCGATCCCAGGGGGCGAGATCCCCATCCACGTCGTGGTCGAGATCCCCAAGGGATCCCGCAACAAGTACGAGCTCGACCACGAGACCGGCCGCATCCGCCTCGACCGGATGCTGTTCAGCCCGGTCCACTACCCGACCGACTACGGCTTCGTGCCCGACACCCTGGCCGAGGACGGCGACCCCCTGGACGCCCTGGTCCTGCTGGGCGAGCCGACCTTCCCCGGCTGCGAGATCGTGGCCCGCATCGTCGGCATGCTCGACATGGCCGACGATAAGGGCCCGGACCAGAAGCTGCTGGTCGTCCCCCTGACCGATCCCCACTGGAACTACATCCACCGGATCGACCAGGTCCCTCCCCACCTGCTGCGCGAGATCGAGCACTTCTTCGCCGTCTACAAGCACCTCGAGGACAAGACGGTCGAGACCTTCGGCTGGCGCGACGCCTACGTCGGCCACGTCATCCTCGACGAGGCGATGGCTCGCGGCGCCGAACACCGGCAGGCTGGCCACGGCGGGAGTACCGTGGGAGCCTAGTCGCCGGCTGGTCGCCCCCGACCGGGTCCGGGGCGACGGATGACCAACCTGGGTGGGCCAACACGATGGCGCAGCAGCATCCGACGGCGGTCCCCGACGGGCTGGGGCTCGAGCGGGAGCCGCAGCCCGGCGTCGGCGTGCCCGGCGGGAACGGCACGGCCGCGGGGGCGGTCACCCGGCCCTATGACGCGGCGCCGCCGCCTGAGCCGGACGTGGAGCCGCTGCTGCAGCGGGTCCGCCAGCGCAACCCCCGGGCCGACACCGCCGCCGTGCGGCGGGCCTTCGAGCTGGCCCGGGAGCGCCACGCCGGGAAGCGCCGGGCCTCGGGGGTGCCGTACCTGGCCCACCCGCTCGGGGTGGCCACGGTCGTGGCCGACCTGGGCCTGGACGCGGTGTCGGTGGAGGCGGCCCTGCTCCATGACGCCGTCGAGGAGGCCCTGGTCACCCTGGAGGAGGTCGCCGGCCAGTTCGGGCCCGAGGTGGCCAAGATCTCCGACGGGCTGGTCAAGCTGGACCGGATCGGGTTCGAGGGCCGGGAGGCGGCCCAGGCCGAGATCATCCGCAAGATGGTCATCGCCATGGCCCGCGACATCCGGGTCCTGGTCATCAAGCTGGCCGACCGGCTCCACAACATGCGCGACATCGGCTACCTGGACCGCCAGGACCAGGAGCGCAAGGCCCGCGAGGTGCTGGAGATCTACGCCCCCCTGGCCAACCGGCTCGGCATCCACCAGATCAAGTGGGAGCTGGAGGACCTGGCCTTCGCCACCCTGTACCCGCTGCGGTACGAGGAGATCGCCCGCATGACGGCCGAGCGCCAGCCGGCCCGCGAGCAGTACGTCACCGAGGTCATCGACCAGGTGAACGCCCAGCTCAAGCAGGTGAAGCTGCGGGCCGTGGTCAGCGGCCGGCCCAAGCACTACTACTCCATCTACGAGAAGATGGTGGTGCGGGGCAAGGAGTTCACCGACATCTTCGACCTCGTCGGCGTGCGCATCCTGGTCGACTCGATCAAGGACTGCTACGCCGCCCTCGGGCAGGTCCATGCCGTCTGGAAGCCGGTCCCGGGCCGGTTCAAGGACTACATCGCCATGCCCAAGTTCAACCTCTACCAGAGCCTGCACACCACCGTGGTCGGGCCCCAGGGCAAGCCGCTGGAGATCCAGATCCGGACCAAGGCCATGCACCGCACGGCCGAGTACGGGGTGGCCGCCCACTGGCGCTACAAGACCAAGGACGGCAAGCCGGCCACCGAGCAGGAGATGGGCTGGCTGCGGCAGCTGATCGACTGGCAGCGGGAGCTGTCGGACCCGCGCGACTTCATCGAGAACCTCGAGACCGACCTGTACGTCGACGAGGTGTTCGTGTTCACCCCCAAGGGCGACGTGATCCAGCTCCCGGCCGGGGCGACCCCGATCGACTTCGCCTACGCGGTCCACACCGAGGTCGGCCACCGCTGCGTCGGCGCCCGGGTCAACAAGCGGCTGGTGCCGCTCGAGCACGCCCTGGAGAACGGCGACAACGTCGAGATCTTCACCTCCAAGGCCCAGGACGCCGGCCCCTCGCGGGACTGGCTGGGGATCGTCAAGACCCCGCGGGCCCGCAACAAGATCCGCCAGTGGTTCGCCAAGGAGCGGCGCGAGGACGCCATCGAGGCCGGCAAGGACGCTCTCGTCCGGGCCATGCGCAAGGCCGGCCTGCCGCTGCAGAAGCTGACCCAGGGCGGGGCCCTGACCGCGCTCGCCGCCGACATGCGCTTCGCCAGCCTGGAGGCGTTCTACGCGGCCGTCGGGTCGGGCCAGACCTCGGCCCAGTCGGTGGTCAGCCGCCTCCAGGCCGACCTGGGCGGGGAGGAGCAGGAGGATGACGACGACGACCTGATCCTGGAGCGGGCCGTCCGCCAGGCCCGGCCCCAGCCGGCCAGCCGGGGCGTGGTCGTCAAGGGCGTCGACGACGTCTGGGTCAAGCTGGCCCGCTGCTGCACCCCGGTGCCCCGCGACCCGATCATCGGGTTCGTCACCCGCGGCCACGGGGTCAGCGTCCACCGCGGCGACTGCCCCAACGCCGACAACCTGCGCCGCGACCAGAACCGCATCATCGAGGTCGAGTGGGACACCTCGGGGCCGAGCGTGTTCGCGGTCACCATCCAGGTCGAGGCCCTGGACCGGACCAAGCTGCTCCGCGACATCACCGAGGTCCTCTCCGACCACCACGTCAACATCATGTCGGCCACCGTGGCCACCGGCCGCGACCGGGTCGCCACCCTGCGCTTCACCTTCGAGCTGGCCGACATCTCCCACCTCGCCCACGTCCTCTCCACCGTCAAGAAGGTCGAGGGCGTCTACGACGCCTTCCGGGTCGTGCCGCACGCGGGGACCGGCAACGGGGACCGCTAGGTGCGGGCGGTCGTCTCCCGGGTCGCCTGGGCCCGGGTGGTCGCCGACGGGGAGGTGACCGGCGAGATCGGCCCCGGGCTGCTGGTCCTGGTCGGGGTCACCCACGGCGACAGCAAGGCCGAGGCCGACTGGCTGGCCGCCAAGGTGGCCTCCTTACGGGTGTTCTCCGACGACCAGGGCAGGATGAACCGCTCGGTGACCGAGGTCGGCGGGGGCGCCCTGGTGGTGAGCCAGTTCACCCTCTACGGCGACGCCCGCAAGGGCCGCCGCCCCTCGTACGTGGCCGCCGCCCCGCCCGAGCTGGCCGCGCCTCTGGTCGAGGCCGTGGCCAAGGCCCTGGCCGGCGCCGGGGTCCCGGTGGCCACCGGCCGCTTCGGCGCCGACATGCGGGTCGAGTCGGCCGGCGACGGCCCGGTGACCATCCTGCTCGACTCGGCCCGCGGCCTCTAGCCGCGCACCGCCGCCACCGTGCGGGCCAGCTGGTTGAGGTGGGCCAGGTCGTGGCCGGCGACCTTGGCCAGGGCCAGGTCGAAGCGCTCCTCACCCTGCTCGCCGTGGACGCCGAGGCGCTCGCGGTCGGCGTCGGTCACCCCCTCGAGCATGGCCAGGTTGACCGCCCGCAGCCCGGCCAGGGCGTCCAGCAGCCGGTCCGGCTCGGGGCGGGGGAGCAGCGACCACGCCTTCTCGTCGTAGCCCGGGTAGGAGGGCCGGTCCTCGGTCAGGATCAGCCGCCACCGGAACCCGTAGACGATGTCCACGTCCACCAGGTGCCCGACCACCTGGAGGGGCGTCCACTCGCCGGCGGCCATCGGTGTCCGCCAGGCGTCGCCGTCGAGCCCCCGGCACAGCTCCCGGGCCGTCTCCGGCGTCCCCCGCAGCACCTCCAGCGGCTCCCGCTCGCCAAGGGCCCGGACCAGCGCCTGGACATAGGCGGCCGGCTCCCGGGTGGCGTCGGGGATCTCGATCGGCTCGATCACGAGGGCTCCTCCGTTCCGTGCAGCGAGGACAGGGCAAGGGTGGTCATGGTCGCCTGGACGCCGGCCACCGTCCGGACCCGGTCGATCAGCTCCTGGAGGGCGAGCGGGCTGGCCGCCCTGGCCTTCAGGAGCAGGCACCAGTCGCCGGTGACCCGGTGGCACTCCTCGACGAAGCCGTCGTCGGTGCCGAGCGCCATCAGCGCCGGCCCGATCCCGGCGCAGTTGGCCCCGCCGGTCCGCACCCACACGAACGCGGTCAGGGGCAGGCCGACCGCGGCCCAGTCGAGCACCGCCCGGTAGCCCTTGAGCACCCCGGCCGCCTCCAGCCGCTTCACCCGCTGGTGGACGGCCGGCCGCGACAGCCGCACCTTCCTGGCCAGCTGCTCCTGGCTGAGCCGGCCGTGGCGTTCCAGCAGCCGCACGATGGCCTGGTCGATGGCGTCCACGCCCGGCATCGTTGGCCAGGCGACGACGAACCGTCAAGCATCCGGCCCGGCAACGAACGAATCGTTCGTGAACGTGCCGCCTACGACGCCTTGACGGTGACCTTCTCGATCCAGACTGCCTGCTGGGGGGTGTCGCCGGTCTGGCCGCCCACCGGGACCTTGGCGATCTTGTCGATCACGTCGCGGCCCTCGGTGACCTCGCCGAAGACCGAGTAGTTGGCCTGGAGGCCCTGGGAGTTGTCCTGGAAGCTGATGAAGAACTGGCTGCCGCCCGAGTCGGGGCCGCTGTTGGCCATGGCCACCGAGTACTGCTTGTAGGCGGCCGGGCTGGGGGGCAGCTCGTCCTTGATCGCGTAGCCGGGGCCGCCGCGGCCGCTGCCCTCGGGGTCGCCGCCCTGGATGACGGCGATCCCGGCCGCCCCGCCGGGCACGATCCGGTGGAACCAGGTCGAGTCGTAGAACTTCTTCCCGGCCAGGAACACGAAGTTGGCCGTGGTGATCGGCGCCTTCTTGGCGTCGAGGCGGACCGTGAAGCGGCCGCAGGAGGTCCGGAAGGTGGCCTCGTAGGTCTTGGCCGGGTCGACCTTGCTCGTCGGGGGCTTGCTGAAGGTCGGCCGGTCGACCTTGGGCGGGATCTCGCCGCCGCAGGCGACCTGGGCGGGGGCGGTCGGCGCGCCGGCCCGGGCGTCGTCGAACTGGGTCGCCGGGGCGGTGGTGGTGGCGCCGGCGGCGGTGGTCGCGGTGGCCCCGGCCGGGCTGTCGTCGTCGCCGGTCAGCCAGAGCCCCCCGGCCACGGCGGCCACCAGCACGACCAGGCCCAGGGTCCCGTAGGTCAGCAGGGCCCGGCGCCGGCGCGCCCGCGCCCGCTCGGCCTCCCGCCGGGCCCGCAGCCGGTCCAGCTCCCGCTTGCGCGTCTGCTTCGACATCAGGTCCCTTCCCGCTCCCGGTGAAGCCCCGAGTCTATCGAGATCCCAAGGTGGGGGCGGGACCCGTTCCGGTAGCATGCGCCCCATGCTCGTGACCGGATTTCCCGCCGGGACCTTCCAGACGAACTGCTGGCTGGTCGCCGCCGCGCCCGGGTCGGAGGCGCTGGTCGTCGACCCCGGCCAGGACGCGCTGGCCGGGATCGAGGAGCTCTGCGCCCGCCACCGCCTCAGGCCGGTGGCCGCCTTGGCGACCCACGGCCACCTCGACCATGTGTGGACGGTCGCCCCCCTCGCCGGGGCCCGCGACATCCCGGCCTTCATCCACCCGGCCGACCGGCACCTGCTCACCGATCCCCTGGCCGGGTTCGGCCCCGAGGCCAGGGCCGCCTTCGGCGGGCTGAGCCTGCAGGAGCCCGACGACGTCCGCGAGCTCGCCGACGGCCAGGTGGTCGAGCTGGCCGGGCTGCGCCTGACCGTCGACCACACCCCGGGGCACACGCCCGGCCACGTCACCTTCCGCTCGGCCGCCTCCGGCGGCCAGCCGGCCCAGCTGCTGGCCGGGGACCTGGTGTTCGCCGGCTCCATCGGCCGCACCGACCTGCCGGGCGGGTCGACCCCGGAGATGCTGGCCTCACTGGCCTCCCGGTTCCTGACCCTGGAGGACGACACCGTGGTCCTGCCCGGCCACGGCCCGACCACCACCGTCGGCCGGGAGCGGGCCACCAACCCGTTCCTGGCCGGGCTCGACCCGGTGGGCGGGAGCCGGCCGTGAGCCGCCGGTTCGAGGCCCCCAAGGGCACCTTCGACCACCTGCCACCGGCCGCCGGAGCGAGGATCGAGGTCGAGCGGATCATGCTCGAGCAGGCCCGCCTGGCCGGCTACCAGCCCATCGAGACCCCGATCTTCGAGGACACGGCCGTGTTCGCCCGCGGGGTCGGCGAGGCCACCGACGTCGTCCAGAAGGAGATGTACACCTTCACCGACAAGGGCGGCCGCTCCCTGACCCTGCGCCCGGAGCTGACCGCCGGGATCGTCCGGGCCCTGATCGAGCACGGCCGGCTCACCACCGGCCTGACCAAGGTCGTCTGCTCCGGCCCCCAGTTCCGCTACGAGCGGCCCCAGGCCGGCCGCCAGCGCCAGTTCTCCCAGGTCGACATCGAGGCCATGGGCTCCAACGACCCGGCCATCGACGCCGACGTGATCCTGGTCGGCCAGGAGGTCTTCCGCCGCCTGGACGTCCCGGTCACCCTGCTGCTGACCAGCCTGGGCGACCCGGTCTGCCGGCCCGCCTACCGTGACGCCCTGCTCGGCTTCCTGCGCCGGCTCGGCGACCAGCTCCCGGCCGAGGCCAGGGCCCGGGCCGAGCAGAACCCGCTGCGGGTCCTGGACTCCAAGGACCCCCGGGTCCAGGCGCTGACCGCCGACGCCCCGCTGATGCGCGACTTCCTCTGCGACGCCTGCAAGGCCCACGACCAGGAGGTCCAGGAGCTGCTGGCCGGGGCCGGGGTCTCCTGGACCGAGGCCCCCCGCCTGGTCCGGGGGCTCGACTACTACGTCCGCACCACCTTCGAGTGGACGGCCGGGTCGCTGGACGCGGCCCAGAACGCCCTCGGCGGCGGCGGCCGCTACGACGGCCTGTCCGAGGCCCTTGGCGGCCCCCCGGCCCCGGGCATCGGCTGGGCCCTCGGCCTGGACCGGACCGTCCTCGCCCTCGAGCAGGCCGGCCGGCTCCCGCCCGACCCATGGCGGCTCGACGCCCTGGTCCTGCCGCTGGTCCCGGCGGCCAAGCTGCCCGCCCAGGCCCTGGTCCGCGACCTGCGCCGGGCCGGCCTGGTCGCCGACCTACCCTATGCCGACCGGACCCTCAACGGCCACATGAAGGCGGCCGCCAAGGCCGGCGCCCGGGCCGTGGTCATCCTCGGCGAGCAGGAGCTGGCCGCCGGCCAGGCCGCCGTCCGGGACATGGAGGCCCGCGCCCAGGAGCCCGTCGGGCTGGAGGCGGTCGTGGCCCGGGTGCGGGAGATCGCCGGAGGAGGCGCCAGATGACCGGTCCGGCCAGCGACCGCGGCGGCGCCGGCGCGTCCCGGCCCCTGCTCGGCGCCATGCGCACCCA
>DATABK010000648.1:0-2977 GCA_036259695.1 Actinomycetes bacterium
CCATAGCCCGGCCGTGACCATTTCGAGTCGGTAGCGCCGCCGCTCGGATGCACGCTCGCAGCCACCCCGTGACCGCGCCGGGGGATGCTCTGGCCAGGTGCTTTTCGAAGAAGGTGGTCGCCATGCGGCTCGTCCGGACCCTCGTTGTTCCCAGCCTCGCCGCCGTCGTCCTGGCCCTGGCGGCCGCGCCCGCCGGCGCCCAGTCAACCCCGACCCTCGTCGATGTCCGGGCCGGGAGCCACACCGGCTACGACCGGGTGGTGTTCGAGTTCCGGGGCGCCGTGCCCGAGCACCGCATCCGGTACGTGGACCAGCTGGTCGAGGACGGCACGGGCGACCCGGTGTCGGTGGCCGGTGCCGCCGACCTGGAGGTCGTGTTCGAGGGCGCCAACGCCCACGAGGAGGACGGCTCGCCGACCATCAGCCCGCGGCGCTTCTCGCCCGGCCTGCCCGCCGTCAAGGAGATCGCCCAGCTCGGCGACTTCGAGGCCGTGGTCAGCTACGGCATCGGGGTCGACCAGCGCCGGCCGATCCAGGTGTCCACCCTCTCCAACCCGTCGCGCCTGGTCGTCGACATCTCGACCACGGTGACGGGCGGCCCGCCCGGCGCCGACGGCGACACCGGCTCCCTCCCCTTCACCGGGCCCAGGAGCACCGAGCTGCTGGTCACCGGGCTCGCTCTGCTCGCCACCGGGGCGGTGGTGCTGGCCCTGGCTCGCAAGACCCGCAGCGTGTAAGGCGTCGCCGGGGGACCGGGGGCCTCCGGCGGCCACCCGAGGCAGCCGCTCTGGACGCAGGGCGGCTGCCTCGCTTTGCAACGGTCGAACTCGTCGAAAGCCGTTCAAACCACCCGCAAAGTGCGATAGCGTCCCCGGCCGATGAAGGCCGATCCCATCCCCGATCCTCCGGTCCTGCCGGCCCCGAGCCCCTTGCCCGGGCGCAGCCGCCGGGGCGGGGTGCTCATCCTCAACTGGCGGGACACCACCCACCCCGAGGGAGGCGGCTCCGAGGTCTACGTCGAGCGGATCGCGGCCGGGCTGGCCGCCCAGGGGAGGCCGGTCACCCTGTTCTGCGCCGCCCACCCCGACGCTCCGGCCGACGAGCGGGTGGGCGGCATCCGGGTGGTTCGCCGCGGCGGGCGGCTCGGCGTGTACCTGCACGCCTGGTGGGCGCATCTGACCGGGCGCCTCGGCGGCCACGAGGTGGTGGTCGACGTCCAGAACGGCCTGCCGTTCCTCTCCGCCCTGTGGTGCCGGCGCCCCCTGGTCGTCCTCGTCCACCACGTCCACCGGGAGCAGTGGCGGGTGGTCCTGCCGCCCCTCCAGGCGCGGGTCGGCTGGTGGATCGAGTCACGGCTCGCCCCCCGCCTGTACCGGCACGCCCGCTACGTCGCCGTGTCCGAGGCGACCCGGCAGGAGCTGGTCGGCCTGGGCGTGCGGCCCGGCGCCGTCACCGTCGTCCACAACGGGATGGCGGTGCCCTCACCGGATGGGACGGTGCCCCGGACGCCGTTCCCTTCGGTGTGCGTGCTCGGCCGCCTCGTGCCCCACAAGCGGGTCGAGCTGGCGCTGGAGGCGGCCGCCCGCATCCGCCCGCACCTGCCCGACCTGAAGGTGCGGGTCCTCGGCCAGGGCTACTGGGAGCCGCGGTTGCGCGAGGCGGTGGAGCGGCTCGGGCTCCAGGACGCGGTCGAGCTGCTCGGCTGGGTCGACGAGGACACCAAGCAGCGGGTGCTGGCCAGCTCGTGGGCCCTGGCCATGCCCTCGATCAAGGAGGGCTGGGGGCTGGCCGTGCTCGAGGCGGCGGCCAACGGGACGCCGACAGTGGCGTTCCGGGCCGCCGGCGGCCTGCGCGAGTCGGTGCTGCACGGCACCACCGGCCTGCTCGCCGACGACCTGGACGAGTTCACCCGCCACCTGGCCTGGGTCCTGCTCAACCGGCACCTCCGGGAGCGCCTGGGCGAGGCGGCCCGGGCCCATGCCGCCCGCTTCACCTGGCCCCAGTCGGTGGCCGCGTTCGCGGCGGTGCTGGACGAGGCCGTCCTCCCCGAGGGCGCCCGGCTCCCGGCCGGAGAGGAACCCGCCGCCGGGCGGGCGACCGCCTAGCCGCCCCGGCGACGGCGCCTAGCGGGAGCCGTAGACGACCAGCGGCTTGGACGACACCGAGGAGGCGTTCTGGCTGGACACCAGGACCAGCGAGGCGACAAAGGCCAGGACCAGGGCGCCGGCGGCCAGGGCGGCCAGGGCCCGCAGGGTCAACCCGCTCATTCGGGACCTCCTTGGCGATGTCGGGCGGAGGATACCAATCGGCGCGGGCGGAGCGGAAGGGGGAGAGCGGCGCCGGCCCAGATGACCAGGGCCAGGGCGGCCGCGTCGGCCAGGACGACCGGCGCTACCGGCGGGGTGGGGAAGCGGACCTCGGCCGGCACGGCCGGGACCCGGTAGAGGGCCAGGTGGGGACGGTCGAGGACCGGGTCGAGGCCGGCCAGGCGCCCGGGCCAGCCCCGCCAGTCCCCCGTCTTGTGCACCAGCACGTAGCGGATCCCGGCGCCCGGCAGGGCCGGGGCGAGGGGCGCGGCGCCCCGGACCAGCGGCCCGAGGCGGTTCCCGTAGGGATCCTCGCCGGGAACGGTCAGGCCGACCAGCTCCAGGTCGTCGTTGCCGACGGCTCGCCGCGGAAACCAGCGCCGCGCCGGGTCGAGCACCACCCGGTCGCCGTTCCAGGGGAAGGGCTGGTACAGGTGCCAGGGCAGGACCAGCACCGCGCCCGGGGCCGGGTCGGCGGCCATGGCCGCCCGGGCCTCGGCGAACGCCGGCGGGTAGTCGACCGCGGCCAGCCGCCCGGCCGCCCCCCAGGCAAGGGCCGGCAGCAACAGCACCGGCGCCGCCACCAGCCCGGCGGCCGCCGGCCGCACCCACCGCGGCGGCAGGCCCGGGAGCACCCGCTCGACCCCCAGCCCGAAGCAGACCGCCTCGGC
>DATABK010000649.1:0-2512 GCA_036259695.1 Actinomycetes bacterium
CGGGCCCGGTCGGCCGAGACGTAGGGATCGTGGGCCAGCAGGCGCATGCCGAAGGCGTACGCGCGCTGCGCCACCAGGGCTCCGATGCGGCCGAGGCCGACGATGCCGAGGGTCTTGCCGTACAGCTCGGTGCCTCGGAAACGCTGCCGCTCCCAGCCGCCATTGCGCAGGGCGGCGTGGGCCTGGGGGATGTTGCGGGCCTGGGCCAGGATCAGGGCCACGGTGTGCTCGGCGGCCGAGATCACGTTCGACTGGGGGGCGTTGACGACCATGATCCCCAGGCGGGTGGCCGCGGCCACGTCCACGTTGTCGAGGCCGATGCCGGCCCGGCCGACCACCTTGAGGTCGCGGCCGGCCTCCAGCAGCTCGGCGTCGACCCGGGTGGCCGACCGGACCACCAGGGCGTCGACACCGGCGACGGCGGCCAGCAGCTCCTCGCGGGTCATGGCGGTGCGCGCGTCCACCTCGTGGGCGGAGCGCAGCAGCTCCACGCCGGCGTCGGCCAGCGGCTCGGCGATCAGCACCTTTGCCATGTCGGCGAGGCTACCCCTGGTCCCGGAGCCAGGACATCATCCGGCGCAGGGGCTTCCCGGTCCGCTCGATCGGGTGGTTGGCCCCGGCCTCGCGCATCCGGGTGAAGTTGGGGCGGCCCTGGTCGTCCTCGTCGACCCACTCAGCCGCGAACGACCCCGACTGGATCTCGGCCAGGATGCGGCCCATCTCGGCCTTGGTCCGGTCGTCGATGATCCGGGGACCGCGGCTGTAGTCGCCGTACTCGGCCGTGTCCGAGACCGAGTAGCGCATGCCGGCCAGCCCGCCCTCGTACATCAGGTCGACGATCAGCTTGAGCTCGTGCAGGCACTCGAAGTAGGCGACCTCGGGCTGGTAGCCGGCCTTGGTCAGGGTCTCGAAGCCGGCCTGGACGAGGGCGGTGGCGCCGCCGCAGAGCACGGCCTGCTCGCCGAACAGGTCGGTCTCGGTCTCCTCCTGGAAGGTGGTGACCAGCGCCCCGGCCCGGGTCCCGCCGATCGCCCGGGCGTAGCTCTTGGCCAGGTCCCAGGCCTTGCCGGAGGCGTCCTGGGCCACCGCGACCAGCACCGGGGTGCCCTGGCCGTTCTCGAACTGGCGCCGGACCAGGTGACCGGGGCCCTTGGGGGCGACCATGGCCACGTCCACGGTGTCGGGCACCTGGATGTAGCCGAAGTGGATGTTGAACCCGTGGGCGAAGAACAGGGCGTCGCCGGGATTGAGGTTGGGGGCGATGTCGGTGGCGTACAGGTGCCGCTGCACGGTGTCGGGGACCAGCACCATGATCAGGTCGGCCCAGGCCGAGGCCTCGGCCGGGCTGGTCACGGTCAGCCCGGCGGCCTCGGCCTTGGCACGACTGCTGGACCCCTCGGCCAGCCCGACCCGGACCTCGCAGCCCGAGTCGTGCAGGGACAGGGCGTGGGCGTGGCCCTGGGAGCCGTAGCCGAGCACGGCGATCTTGCGGGACTGGACGAGGCCGAGGTCGGCGTCGTCGTCGTAGTAGATGGTGGCCATCTCCGGGTCCTCCTCTGGTGGAGCGTGGAACGCGTCAGGCGGGGCGGGCCACCCGCAACGGCTTGTCGGCGATGCCCTTGCCGCCGCGGGCCAGGGCGACCCGGCCGGTGCGGGCCAGCTCGCGGATGCCGTAGGGGTCGAGCAGCTCGAGCATGGCCTGGACCTTGGCCGGGCTGCCGGTGGCCTCGATGGTGAGGGCGTCGGGGGCGACGTCGACGATCTTGGCCCGGAACATCTCGGCCAGCTCGACGATCTGGTAGCGGACGGCCGCCTCGGCCCTGACCTTGACCAGGACCAGCTCGCGCTCCACGGCCCGGTCGGGGTCCAGCTCGACGATCTTGAGCACGTGGACCAGCTTGTTGAGCTGCTTGGTGACCTGCTCAAGGGGCCGGTCGGCGCAGTCGAGGACGATCGTCATGCGGCTGCGGCCCGGGTCCTCGGTCGGCCCCACGGCCAGGCTGTCGATGTTGAAGCCGCGCCGGCTGAACAGCCCGGAGATGCGGGCCAGGACGCCGGGGCGGTCCTCGACCAGCACCGAGATGGTGTGAGTGCTCATTTAGGCCCGCACCTCCCGGCGGGTGGCCGCCGCCTGCTCCTCGGGGGAGAACTCGGGGCCGAGGATGATCTCGTCGTTGGGCCGGCCGGCCGGGACCATCGGGAAGACGCCTTCGTGGGTGTCGACCCGGAAGTCCACCACCACCGACTGGTCGTCGGTGGCCAGGGCCTTCTCCAGGGTGGCGTCGACGTCCTCGGCCCGGTCGCAGCGCAGGCCGAGGGCGCCGTAGGCCTCGGCCAGCTTCACGTAGTCGGGGCACTCGAAGCCCAGGTGCACCTCGGAGTAGCGCTCGTCGTAGAACAGCTCCTGCCACTGGCGGACCATGCCCAGGTGGCCGTTGTTGAGGATCAGGACCTTGATCGGGATCCGCTCGGTGGTGCAGGTGGCCAGCTCCTGGGCGGTCATCTGGAAGCA
>DATABK010000650.1:0-3973 GCA_036259695.1 Actinomycetes bacterium
CCCCGGGCCGGGGTGGTCACCCCTCGGAGAGCACCACCGTGTTCATGATCTTGTCGGCGAAGGTCTGGCGCCGGGCGTCCCACAGCGGGAACAGGTAGCCGATGTAGCAGGGCAGGGCGTCGATGATGTGGGCCAGGTCGCGGACGAAGGACATGCCACCGCCCATCGGCTGGCCGTCGGCCATGCGGACCAGGCGCAGGTTCAGGACCTGCTTGCCCCAGCTCTGCCCGGTCCGGCCCTGCTGGATGGCCCGGTTGTAGATCCAGATGCCGAGCGAGACCAGGTACAGCAGGAAGGCGATGAAGCCGGCCCCGGCGCTCGGGGACTCGCCCGGGTCGGTGCCGCTGAACAGGATCACGGCCAGGAACGCCGGGATGGCCGCGATCAGGTAGTCGATCAGGTAGGCGCCGACCCGCTGGGGCCAGTTGGCCAGGGTCCGGCCCATGTAGTAGCCGGGCTGGTCGGCGACGTAGCCGCCGGCCGCCGGGGCCGGGGGCTGGCCGTAGCCGGGCTGCGGGGGCCCGTAGGGCGGCGGCTGGCTGCCGTAGGGCGGCTGCGGCTGCTGGCCGTAGCCGGGCTGGTTGGGGTCCTGGGGCCCGTACCCCTGGGTCATGAGCGGTGCTCCTTGTCGTGTTCGTGAATGTCGGTGACCGGCCCGGCGGTCAGATCCCGGGCCGACCGGCCTGCTGCTCGGCGAAGTCGCCGATCACCGGCAGCTTGAAGTGCCTGCCCTGGAAGCCCTGGATCATGAGGACGATCCAGCCGATGAAGAAGGCGAACAGGACGATGCCGAACAGGGCGCCGATCGGGCCCGGCATGTAGGGCCGGACGACCGCGATCAGGGTCCACAGGACCCCGTAGGCGATCGACTGCATGGCGTGGAAGCGGACCTCGGGGCGCTTGTCGACCAGGAAGAAGATCAGCCCGGTGAGCCAGGTCAGCACATAGGAGAGGCCCGAGGCGACGTTCTCGGCCATGCCGCTGCCGGCCGCCGGGTACTGGCCGCCCGGGTACTGGCCGCCGGGCTGCTGCCCGTACTGGCCCTGCTGGCCCCATCCCGGGTCGCCGGCCGGCGGCGGTGGTGGCGGGGGCGTGGAGCTGGGGCCGGGGTCCCAGGTGCCGCCCTGGGGCGGCGGCGGAGGCGGCGGCGTGCCCGGCGACTCCCAGCGGGGGGCGTCGTGGGCGCCGGGCGTGGTGTCGGCCGGGCGGTAGTCCGGGGGCGGCTGGTCGACGGGCGCGTCCGGCCCGCCAAGGGGCTCACGCGCCGGCTCGTCCCGCGGGTCGCGTGGGCTCGGCCCCTCGGTCATGGTGATCCTCCTGTCGTCTCGCTCAGCTCGCCCGGATGGGCGAGCCGATCTACACCCACCCGAACCGGTGGAGCTGGAACGCCCAGCTCGCGGCGGCCAGCACCCCGGCCACCCAGTAGCCTTGTCGGCGGCGGGAGGCCGGCCATTGAGCCGGGGGGCCGAGCCGCCCGAGCGCCCTGGCAACCATCACCACGGCCATGACCAGGGTGAACCCGGCCAGCAGGAGCACGAAGGGGTTGGCCGCCAGCGCCGCCCCGAGGTCGCCGGAGGCCAGGCCGGTGGCGGCGGTGGTCATCCCGCACAGCGGGCACGGGATGCCGGTGAGGGCCCGCAGCGGGCAGGGGAGCCGCAGCCCGTCCCCGCCCATCGCCGCCTGGTAGGCGACCACGGTCCCGGCGGCGACGAGCCCGGCCAGGCCGAGCTGCTCGGGCACGGACCCCGGCCGCCACGCCGCCACCGGCGTCGTCCGGGTAGTCATTCCGTGGTCCAGCTCCTCCCGCCTGGGGCGTGCTGTGGCGTCCGTTCTTGCAGGCTGGCGCAGTGAACCACATGCGCAGGAGTGGTTCAATCCTCGCAGCCGTCGCTGTCGGCGGTTGCCGGGCCGGGTCCCCGATGGCAGCATCCGCCGTGCCGAGCACCAGGCGCCGAGAACCGGGGAGGCCGTGGCGGACGACAAGCGGGTGGTCGTGCTGGTGTCCGGCCACGGCTCGAACCTCCAGGCGCTGCTGGACGCCGCCGCCGAGCCCGGCTCGGGGATGGCCGTCGTCCTGGTCGGCGCCGACCGGCCCGGCGCCTACGGGCTGGAGCGGGCCCGCCGGGCCGGGGTCGACACCGCCGTGGTCCGCCCGTCCGACCACCCTGACCGCCCGGCCTTCGACCTGGTCCTGCGCGACCTGGTGGCCGGCGCCCGCCCGGACGTGGTCTGCCTGGCCGGGTTCATGCGCATCCTCGGCCCGGGGTTCGTCCGGGCCTTCCCCGACCGCATCCTCAACACCCATCCCAGCCTGCTGCCGGCGTTCCGGGGCGCCCACGCCGTCCGAGACGCCCTCGCCTACGGGGTCAAGGTCACCGGCTGCACCGTCCACCTGGTCGACGAGGAGGTCGACCACGGCCCGGTGCTGTTCCAGGCCGCCGTCCCGGTCGAGCCCGGCGACGACGAGGACCGCCTCCACGAGCGGATCAAGCGGGAGGAGCGCCGCCTCCTCCCCCTGGCCGTCCGCCTGGTCGCCGAGGGCCGGATCCGGGTCGAGGGCCGTCGCGCCCGGGTCGCCGACCCCGAGGAGGTCCCCCGATGAGCCCGCGCCTGCCGATCCGCCGCGCCCTGGTCAGCGTGTTCGACAAGGCGGGCCTGGAGCGCCTGGCGGCCGCCCTGGGAGCCGCCGGGGTCGAGGTCGTCTCCACCGGCTCGACCGCCGCCGCCCTCGAGCGCCTCGGCCTTCGCGTCACCCGGGTCGAGGAGCTGACCGGCTTCCCGGAGCTGCTCGACGGCCGGGTCAAGACCCTCCACCCCAAGGTCCACGCCGGCCTCCTGGCCGACCGCGCCCAGCCCGGCCACAGGGCCGAGCTGGAGGAGGCCGGCATCGCCCCCTTCGACCTGGTCGTGGTCAGCCTCTACCCGTTCGAGGAGACCGTCGCCAGCCCCGGGGTCGACCCGGCCCTGGCCATCGAGCGCATCGACATCGGAGGCCCGGCGATGGTCCGGGCCGCGGCGAAGAACCACAGCTGGGTCGCGGTCGCCTGCGACCCGGGTGACTACCCGCTGGTGGAGGCCGCCCTGTCGTCGGGCGGTACGACGGCGTCCGAACGGCGCGCGCTGGCCGCCAAGGCGTTCGCGCGCACCGCGGCCTACGACAGCGCCGTCGCCACCTGGATGGGCGCCGGTGGCGGGCTCCCGGAGCGGCTCACCGTCGGCGGCCGGTTGCGGCAGCGGCTGCGGTACGGGGAGAACCCGCATCAGGAGGCGGCGTTCTACGCCGTCGAGGGGCCGGGCGGGTCGTGGGGGCTGGGGGCGGCCAGGCAGGTGGCGGGCAAGGAGCTGTCCTACAACAACCTGCTCGACGCCGACGCCGCCCTGGCCCTGGCGGCCGAGCATGGCGACCGGCCGTTCGTGGTCATCGTCAAGCACACCAACCCCTGCGGGGCGGCGTTCGGGGCGACCTTGGAGGAGGCGTATGCCGGCGCGCTGGAGGGTGACCCACAGAGCGCCTACGGCGGTGTCGTCGGGTTGTCGCGTCCCCTGGACGCGGCCACCGCCAAGCGGATCGCCGGGATCTTCACCGAGGTCGTGGTCGCCCCCGGGTTCGACGACGAGGCCCTGGCCGTGCTCGCCGGGAAGCCGTCGCTGCGGCTGGTCGAGGTCGACCCGGCCCGGCCGGCCGGGCGGCTGAGCGTCCGCTCGGTGGCCGGCGGCCTGCTGGCCCAGGAGCCCGACCCGGGTGCCGACGACCCGGCCGCCTGGGACCTCCAGGCCGGCGACCCGCCAGGGCCGGGGCTGCTGGCCGACCTCGCCCTGGCCTGGTCGGTGGCCGTCCCTGGCCAGCACGATCGCGTTGGACTTGACGTGCCCGGCCACCGACCAGGCCAGGGCGAGGTCGGCCAGCAGCTCGGGCCCTGGCGGGTCGCCGGCCTGGAGGGACCAGCCGGCCGGGTCGTCGCCGCCCGGGTCC
>DATABK010000651.1:0-3084 GCA_036259695.1 Actinomycetes bacterium
TCGCTACGGTGCTTGGTGTTGCTCGTCGTGTGCTCACCCGAACAGGTGAGGGGCGCTGCTGTCTTGGTCAGGGCCTGCTCGGCGGGCCGGCGCCGGCCCGGGACGGCCGGGCGGGGCCGAGCACCTCCAGCAGTTCCCCGACCTGGTGGGCGCGCTCGATGGGATGGCGCAGCGGCCGCTCGGGATGGACCACGTAGTGGTTGCGCCGCCCGACGCGGGCGCGCGACAGGTAACCGGCCTCCACCAGGTCGCCGACGATCCGGTGGGCCGCCCGCTCGGTGATGCCGACCCGCTCGGCCAGCTCGCGGACCCGGATGTCCGGGTCGCGGCTGATCAGCAGCAGGACGTGGGCATGGTTGGTGAGGAATGTCCAGCCCGGCCCATCCTCCCGCACGGGTGCCTCCCTTTGACACCTGCTATACGTTTCAGTATTTTAGCTTCACCGGAGGGGAGTATCCCCACGGCGTCACCGTCACTTCGGCCCCCGGGCCCGGTGCGCCGGCCCACCCTCGTCCAGGGCGGAGAGACCTTCGGCTCGCACCCGAGTTCGAGCAGGAGGTCCTGAAGTGGACGTGCCCCTGTGGGCCTGGACGGCCTTTGTCGTCTTCATTCTGGTCATGCTGGCGGTCGACCTGGTCGCGCACCGTCACGCCCACGTCGTGTCGACCCGCGAGGCGGCCGTCTGGTCGGCGGTCTGGGTCGCCCTCGGCCTGGCGTTCGCCGGTGTGCTCTGGGTCTGGCAGGGCGCCACCGCCGCCGGCCAGTACCTGGCCGGGTTCCTGATCGAAAAGAGCCTGGCCGTCGACAACATCTTCGTCTTCGCCCTGCTGTTCACCTACTTCGCCGTCCCCCGCCAGTACCGCCACCGGGTGCTGTTCTACGGCGTGCTCGGCGCGCTGGTGTTCCGCGCCGCCTTCATCGCCGCCGGCGCCAGCCTGCTGGAGACCTTCCATGTCACCATCTATGTCTTCGGGGCCTTCCTGGTCGTCACGGGCGTCAAGATGGCCCGCTCCCGCGACCACGAGGTCCACCCCGAGCGCAACCCGGTCCTGCGCCTGGTCCGCCGCGCCCTCCCGATGACCGACCGGTACCACGGCCAGCGCTTCTGGGTACGCCAGGGTGGCCGGTGGGTGGCCACCCCGCTGTTCGCGGTCCTGGTCGCGGTGGAGACCACCGACGTCATCTTCGCGGTGGACTCGATCCCGGCCATCTTCGCCGTCACCAGCGAGCCGTTCCTGGTCTTCACCTCCAACGCCTTCGCCATCCTCGGCCTGCGGGCCCTGTACTTCCTGCTCGAGGGCATGATCCACCGCTTCGCCTACCTCAAGCTGGGCCTGTCGGCGGTGCTGGTCTTCGTCGGCGTCAAGATGCTGGCCAGCGACCTCTACAAGGTGAACACCTGGGTCTCACTTGGCGTCATTGCCATCATCATCGCGGTCAGCGTCTGGGCCTCGCTGCGGCGCAAGGACGGCCGTGCCATGGCCGAGGACCCGACAGGAGCAGAGGGCAGCGCTCCCCCAGGGACCCTGGAAGACGGCCACGCCCAGACCCCGACGAGCGCGACCACCTGAGCACCGCCGGCGACAGCACCGCCTAACTAGGGCCGAACCGTCCTCGAGCCCTGTGAGCGGCGCCGTCGCGTCCATCGACAGTGCCTTCGAGGGCGCTGAACCCGTGGCGGTCGGCCTGGAGGCGGACCTCGGTCCAGGCGAGGACGCGGCCGAGCTCTCCCCGGGGGACGACGGCGACCAGCTCGCCGCCGCCGTCCAGGTAGCTGCCGCCGTCGGGGCGCCAGGTCGGTCCGCTGCCGTCGTCCAGGAGCAGGACCCGGCTCCCCGTAGCGGCCTCCAGCTCGGCCACGGTGCGGCCCAGGGCCTGGCAGCCCGGTTTGACGTGGAGCCGGACCACGGCCAGTACCTCTGCCCCGACCGCGATGGTCGTCAGCACGTGCTCGCCCGCCGCGGCGGCAGCGAACGCCGGCGCGGCCAGGGCCGAGGGGCTGCGCGAGATGTGGATCCCGAAGGCCCGCTCGACCCGGGCGGCCAGGTCGGGGTCGAACAGCCGCTGTACCACCCGGACGTCCGGGTTGAGGGTCTGCACGTTCAGCGCCGTCTCCAGGTTGACGATGTCGCTGGAGGTGACCACGACCACCGACCGGGCCCGACCGACGTGCAGGGTCTGGAGCGTCTCGGGCAGGCGGATGTCGGCCACGAGGGCCGGGACCCCCAGGCGGTGCACCGACGGGAGGTAGCGGTTGCGCTCCTGCAGCTCGGCCGCGACCACCGGCACGCCCAGCTCATGCAGCTGCTCGACCATCCGGTAGCCGATGTTGCCCAGCCCGCAGATGACCACGTGGTCGCGCAGCCCGCGGGGGATGTTGGCGCCCAGGACGCGGGCCAGTCGAGCGCTGATGAGGGCGTCAGTGATCAGCGCGAACAAGATGGCCAGGGCGGCGGTGCCCGACAGCATCAAGGCGACGCCGTACAGCTGCAGGGGCGGCGGCGCATCGCGCAGGTGGATGTCGCCGAAGCCGGTCGTGGTCATGATCGTGACCGTGAAGTACGGCGTCGTGAGGCACGGCCAGGTGCGTCTACGGCCTGCCGGCCGACGCTTGGCCAGGCCAGGTAAGAGCAGGTAACGAGACGCCAAGAGAGCGCTTGCCTCCAGCGTCCAGCGGGGCGGCCCTGGCCCGAACGCGCCGCCGGCTGCGATCGGGCCGCTTGGCCTCTTGACAAGGCCGCAACTCGGCTTCCGACACCCCGTTGAGGCGAAGGTGCCGGAACCCGACCGGCGGAGCCGGCGGGTCGATCCTGGGATGGAATCGGCCGTTGGCCGCCGCTTAGCTGCGGGCCGTGGCTGCCGATGACACCAGCGGGCGCCGCGCCGGGAGGGTGCGGCGGGACGGAGGGGGCATCGGCGTGGCGGACGACACCATGGCAGGTGCGGCGCGAACGGGCGCCGGCCGGCCGGGCGGGCGGGCGGACGTGCTGCTGTCGGCCAACGCGGCCCTGATGCTGCTGGCGGTGGGCTGGTTCGCAGTCAATCTGCGGGGTCCGCGCGGGCCAGAGCCGCTTGGCTGGCTCG
>DATABK010000652.1:0-2026 GCA_036259695.1 Actinomycetes bacterium
ACCCGACCCGGGTGCCGGACCCCGGCGAGGCCCCGGTGGGCTAGCCGGGCCGCCAGGGCCCCACGCCGGCCTCGGAGCGGGCGGCCTCGATGGCCGGGGTGGTGACGACCGGGGCGGCGGCCAGGGCGGCCACGGCCAGGACGGCCGCGCCGAGGAGGAACGGCGCCCGCAGCCCGAGGGTGCGGGCGGCCACCCCGCCGAGCAGGGCCCCGATGGGGATGGAGCCGAACCCGACCAGGCGGATGGCCCCGACCACCCGGCCCATCAGCCGGTCGGGCACGATCGCCTGACGCAGCGACAGCAGGGTCACGTTCCACACCCCCCACACCGCCCCGGTGGCGGCGTAGGCCGCTGCGGCCAGCCACGGGTCGGTGGCCAGCCCGAACCCGGCCATGACCACCGCCCCGGCCAGGACCCCGCCGACGATCAGCCGCCCCGGCGGCACCCGCCCCCCGACCCGGGCCGCGAGCAGACTCCCCGGCAGCCCGCCGACGGCCACCGCGGCCAGCAGCAGCCCGTAGCCGCGGCTGCCCAGCCCGAGCTCCTCGGTGGCGAACAGCACCAGGACGGCCTCCCCGGCCATGAACGCCAGGTTGCTGGCACTGACCAGCAGCACGGCCGCCCGCAGCAGCCGGTGCCCGACCAGGAAGCGCAGTCCCTCCCCGATCTCGGCCCACAGACTCCGCCGGGCCGGCAGCTCGGCCGGGAGGTGGGGCGCCGGACCGCCAGGGGCCGGCGCGTCCTCGACCCGGAACCGGCCCTTGATCGCCGCGACCAGGCTGGCGCTGGCGCCGAACGAGACGGCGTCGGCCAGGAACGGGACCCAGGTGGCCATGGCGAAGGCGGCGCTGCCGAGGGGTGGGCCGGCCAGCTGCTGGCCGACGGTGAGGGAGGCGACCAGCTGGCCGTTGGCCCGCTCCAGGCGGCGGGGGTCGCGGCCGACCACGGCCACCACCATGGCCTGGGCGGCGTTCTCGAACAGGGTCTGGCCGGCCCCGACCAGGAAGCCGGCCGCCGCCAGCAGCGGGATGCTGGCCCAGCCGGCGAGCACGGCCGCGGTCAGGGCCCCGACGACCACGGCCCGGGCGGCGTCGACGGTCCACATGACCCGGCGCCGGTCCAGGCGGTCGACCAGGGCCCCGGCGGGCAGGGCGAACAGCAGCCAGGGCAGCCAGCCGGCGAAGGTGACCACCGACACGGCCAGCGGGTCCCGGGTCAGGGTGGCCGCCAGCAGCGGCAGGGCGGCCAGGTACATGCCGTCGCCGAGGGTGGAGACGGCCGACGCCGTCCACAGCCGCCGGTAGGACCCGCCGAGGCCCCGGCCTGCCACCCGGCCCGCGCTCAGCGGCGCCGGAGGTACTCGGCCCGGACCTGCTCCACCTCGGCCTGGAACTCGGCCACGATCGCCGCGGTGCCGTCGGGGTAGGCGGCCGCCTCGGCCAGGAACTGGGCGCCCTTCTCGGACTCGGAGGCCTCGGCCAGGACCTCGGGGTCGACCCGGATGGGGGCGCCGGTCAGCAGGGCCAGGTTGAGCAGGTCGCTGGGGCGGGCGTCGAGCTGCCGGGTCCCGGCCGGGCCCTCGACCACGGCCACGCCGTAGAAGGTCCCGTCCTCCAGCCGGGTGACCCTGGCCTCGGCCAGCCGTCCACCGGTCGCCTCCAGCAGCGAGGTCATGAACTGGTAGGCCATCGGCCGGACGAGCTCGGTCCCCTCGAGGGCGAAGGCGACCTGGAGCCCCTCGAAGGCGCCCACCCAGATCGACAGCCGCCGCTCCCCCGCCTCCTCGGTGAGCAGGATGGCCGTCTTCTCGGGCCGCTCACCCTCCCCCGGCTGCCGGCGGACCTCGGTCACCTTCATGGTCACCGGCCCGGTCGTGGTCGTCGCCGCCATGTCGTCCTCCCTCCACCAGGCCGCCAGCTCCTCCCGGAGGGCGGCTCTGCCCTTGTGCAGCCGGGTCTTGACGGCGCCGACGCCGATCCCGAGCGCGGCCGCCACCTCCTGGTGGGCCATCCCCACCAGGTAGAAC
>DATABK010000653.1:0-6139 GCA_036259695.1 Actinomycetes bacterium
GTCAAGAACGGCGAGGCGATCTACATCGGCACCGCCCCCGAGCAGGCCGGCGGCCGGCCCGACGGCTCCAACGGCAACCGGGTCCACCACAACCGCATCGCCGCCACCGCCGAGTGCGTGGACGTCAAGGAGGCCTCGCGCGGGAACCTGGTCGAGCGGAACCGCTGCTCGGGGAGCAAGGACCCCGACGGCGCCGGCTTCTCCTCCCGCGGCGACCACACCACCTTCCGGTACAACCTCTCCACCCGCCACGCCGGCGCCGGCATCCGCCTCGGCGGGGACCGCCCGACCCAGGGCGTGCGCAACAACGTCGTCGGCAACACCCTGACCGACAACGCCGGCTACGGGCTCAAGGTGATGCGGCGCCCGCAGGGCCGGATCGCCGGCAACACCTTCGCCCGCAACCGCCGCGGGCGCACGAACCAGAGGGCGTAGCCACTCCGGCGCGAGCCGCCCCTCGTTGTGAACTACGCCGTTCTCCCGACGGCGGGACCGCGATCCGGTCGTATCTAATCGAGTTGTTCGCACGCCTCACGTACTACAACCGTATTGTCTGTACAGCGAAGAACGCGTCATCGAACAGCTCGGGGGGAACGCATTGGCTGAGGTTGTCATCATCGGTTCCGGCGTCGTGGGCAGCTCGACCGGCAAGGGGTTCGCCGCCGCCGGCCACGCCGTCCGCTTCGTCGACATCGACGCCGCCCGGGTCGAGGCCCTGCGGAGCGAGGGCTATGTGGCCACGACCACCGTCGAGCTGCCCGAGCAGCCGTCGTTCGTGTTCCTGACCCTGCCGACGCCGAACGAGGGGCACCGCTACGACCTGTCGGCGTTCGTGGACGGCACCAGGGCGGTGGGCCGGGCCCTGGCGTCCTCGAGCGCGTTCCACACCGTGGTGGTGCGCTCCACGGTCCCCCCGGGCACCTGCGAGCAGGTCGTCCAGCCGCTGCTCGAGCGGGACTCGGGCAAGCGGGTCCACGAGGGGTTCGCGCTCGCCTCCAACCCCGAGTTCCTGCGGGCGGCCACCGCCCTCGAGGACTTCCTGTTCCCGTGGATGACGGTGATCGGGGCCCGCAGCCGGTCGACCGTCGACCGGCTGTGCAGCCTCACCGCGACCTTCGGGGGCGAGGTCCGGACCTTCGACAACCCGGCCGCGGCCGAGATGGTGAAGTGCTGCCACAACATCTTCAACGCGACCAAGATCAGCTTCTGGAACGAGATGTGGCTGGTCTGCCAGCGGCTGGGGCTGGCCGCCGACGACATCGCCACCACCGTCAGCCGGTCGGCCGAGGCCTCCACCAGCCCCGACTACGGCATCCGCGGGGGGGCGCCCTACGGCGGGGCCTGCCTGCCCAAGGACACCAAGGGCTTCCTCGGGCTGGCCGAGCGGATCGGGGTGCCGATGCCGCTGCTGTCCGCGGTCATCCAGGTCAACGAGACCATGGAGCGCCTGGTGGCCCGGGAGCTGTCGGAGGCCGGCGACCCGATCATCGAGCTCGACTCGCGTGCCGGGCTGACCAGCGACGCCCTCGCCCCCTGAGCGGCCGGCCGCGGATCGGATGCGCATGGACTTCTCCGCCTTGGCCGCCTACATCCCGCTCGGGATCCTCGGCCTGGTGCGCTGGGCGAGCTGGCTCATCCGGCGGGTCCCGGCCGCGCTCTACCGGCCGGCCCGGACCGGCCACTTCGAGCCGCTGACCATCGTCGTCCCCGTCTACCAGGAGGACCCGGGCGTCTTCCGCCAGGCCCTGGAGTCCTGGCTGGTCAACGACGTCCTGGAGGTCATCTGCGTGATCGACGAGACCGACACGGCCTGCCTGCGCATCGCCAGGCAGTACCCGGTGCGGGTCATCCCCACCGACGTGCCCGGCAAGCGCGACGCCCTGCGCCGGGGCTGGGAGGCGGCCAGGACGCCGCTGGTCGCCCTGGTCGACTCCGACACCATCTGGGCCGAGGACGTGGCCGTGCGGGTCTGCGAGCCGTTCGCCGACCCCCGGGTCGGCGGGGTCGGCACCAGGCAGAACGTGGCCGCCCCGCGCACCGTCTGGGAGCACCTCAACGACATGTACCTGGACTACCGCTACTTCGACGAGATCGCCTCCCAGACGGTGGTCGGCCGGGCCGTGTCCTGCCTGTCGGGCCGGACGGCCGTCTACCGCCGGTCGCTCCTGCTGCGCCACACCGAGCGGTTTCTGAACGAGACGTTCATGGGCGTCCCCTGCATGTCCGGCGACGACAAGCGCCTGACCACCCTGATCCTGGAGGGCGGCCACCGCACCGTGCTCCAGCGGTCGGCCCGGGTCTGGTCGACCTTCCCGCGCGACGGCCGCACCTTCTTCCGGCAGCGGCTGCGCTGGTCGCGCAACACCTGGCGCAGCGACCTGCGGGCCCTGGGCAGCCGCTGGCTGTGGCGGCGCCACCGGTTCCTGGCCTTCTCGATGCTCGACAAGGCCGCCAGCTCCTTCACCCTGCTGGTCGCCCCGGCCTACATGGCCATGGCCGTCGCCGCCCGCAACTGGCAGGTGGTGCAGCTGCTCGCCCTGTGGTGGCTGGTCAGCCGGTCGGCCAAGCTGCTGCCCCACCTGGAGCGCCGCCCGACTCACCTGGTGACCATGGTGCCGGTCTTCATCGTCATGTCGTTCGCGATGGCGGTGGTCAAGATCGCCGCCCTGCTCACCATCCGCAAGCAGCGCTGGCTGACCCGCGACGTCGAGGTCTCGGCCACCTCCAAGCAGGTGGTGCGGACCGCCGAGCTGGCCGCGGCGTCGGAAGCGAGGGCGTCCTGATGATCCGGTCTCGCTCACGCCTCCGGCGCCCGGCCATTCTCCTCCTGGCGGCGTCCCTGCTGGTGGGCGTCGCGGCCGCCGGACTGACCCCGGCCCCGCGGGCGGCCGCCGTCCCCCGCAAGGTCACCCGCCTGGAGCCCGACGCCCTGGACATCCTCCGGTCGCCCCGGAAGTTCCTGCGCTCCACCCGCCGCCACGTGATCCTCCGCCCGGACCGCCTCGAGCTGATGGTGGGCCCGGCCCTGGTGGCCAGCCTGCCGTTCCCGGGCCGCGGCGGCGCCTCCCTGGCCCAGGTGGCCGGCACCCTGGCCCGGACCCCCCAGGCCGGCTGGATCCAGGAGACGGCCCCCGGCGTCTTCCTGCTCCGGGTCTCGCTGGTCCAGGCGCCGGGCAGCGTGCTCAAGGTCGCCGCCCCGGCCGTCCGCCAGGTCCGGCTGCTGGACGACCCCGAGGTCTACCTCAGCGCCATGGGCGCCACCGCCCGGTTCAGCGGCGTGACCGTGACCTCCTGGGACCCGGGGCGGGGCCGCCCGGCCGCGAACCGGGGCCAGCGGCCGTTCGTCCTGTACGCCAACGGGTCCGACCTGCGGATCGTCCGCTCCACCTTCGCCCACCTCGGCTCGGACCGGGCCTCGGCCTACGGGGTCAACTGGCGCCGCTCCACCGGCGGGGCCAGCGGCTCGGTGTTCCACCACAACTTCTTCGGGGCCTACACCTACCAGTCGCCCGGCCTGGTGTTCCGGGGCAACGTCTTCCGGGACAACCAGGTCTACGGGCTCGACCCCCACACCGGCAGCACCAAGCTGGTGATCGAGGGCAACCGGGCCTACCGCAACTCCTCCCACGGGATCGTGGTCTCCGAGGACGTCACCGACGGGCTGGTCCGGGGCAACCGGTCCTTCGCCAACGGGGGCAACGGCATCGTCCTGGACGAGCGGTCGGACCGGAACGCCGTCAGCGGCAACCTGGCCGAGGGCAACCGGGGCGACGGCATCGTCATCCTCGGCTCGTCGGGCAACCTGCTCCGGGACAACGTCGTCCGCCGCAACCGGGTCGGGATCCGGGTCAACCTGCGCAGCGGCGACAACCGGATCCAGCGCAACCAGGTGGCCGGCAACCGCATCGGCATCGAGCTCTACGGCGGCGCCTATCACGTCCGGCTGCTCGCCAACCAGGTCAGCGGGTCGGCCGAGAAGGGCCTGGTGCTCGAGGCCCCTGGTTCGACCAGCCGCGACGACCGGGTCACGGGGTCACCGGTCGGCGTCGAGGTCCGGGCCCAGGCCCGGCTCCGCGGGACCACGGTGGCCGAGGCCGACCAGGGGATCGTCGTCACCGAACGCGGCATCGCCGCCGTCGACGGCGCCACCGTGCGCGCCGCCACCGCCGGGGTCGCGGTCCGGCCGGGGGGCCTGGTCCGGGTCCGGACCTCGACGATCGACTCGCCCACCCCGCTGGCCGGCTCGCCGCCGCGGGCCGTGCTCGGCAACCGGATCACCGTGCCCACCGGCCCGGTCCCCTGGCTGGCCATGGCCGGCGTCGCCTACCTGGTGGTGGCGGTCGCCCTCCAGCTGGTGCACCTGAGCCGCAACCGGACCGAACGGAGCCTGAGGGAGGTGCCCTGGGGTGTCGCGAAGTGGTAGGCGCCGGCGCCGCCGGCTGGCCGGCGTCGGGGTGGCGCTCTGTGGCATGACCCTGCTCGGCGCGGCCGCCGGCCACCTCGTCAGCAGGGCGCCGGCCGAGCGGGGCCGCTACGGCATCCGCCAGGTGCCCGGCGGCGAGCGTGTGGAGCTGCTCGGCGGCCGGATCGACCTCCCCGCCCTGGCCGAGGCCCTGGTCAGGGACGGCCGGGCCGGCCTCCTGGCCCGCCGCGACGGGGCCTGGCTGCTGTCCCGGTCGCTGGTCGTCCGGCCCGGGGCCAGCCTCGAGGTTCGCGACACGACCCTGCGGCTGCGCTCGGAGCCCAACCGGTTCGTCGGGCTGGAGGCCCGCGGCGGCCACCTCGAGATCACCGACAGCACGGTGACGTCCTGGGCGCCGGGCGCCGGCCGGCCCGACGACCGGGCCGACGACGGCCGGGCCTGGGTCCTGGCCCGCGACGGCTCGGTCATGAACGTGGTCCGCTCGCGCCTGGAGCGGCTCGGCTACGACCGGGCCGAGCGCTCCGGCGTGGCCTGGCGGACCCGGACGACCAGCGGGACGATCAGCCGCTCGACCTTCGCCGGCAACTGGGACGGCGCCCATCTGCAGGGCGGCCGCAACCTCCGCATCGAGGACAGCGTCTTCCGCCAGAACGGCCGCCACGGCATCGTCGTGGCCCAGGGCGCCAACGACGTCACCCTCACCGGCAACGAGGTCCACGACAACCGCCGGTCCGGCATCGACCTCGACAACGCCCGGCGCCTGCGCCTGTCGGGCAACATCGTCTACGCCAACGAGCTCGGCCTCCACGTTCACGGCCGCACCCGCTCGGTTGTCGCCGACGCCAACCGCCTGACCGCCAACCGCCTCGACGGCCTCCGCATCTCCAGCGGCGCCACCGAGGTCACCGCCTCCAGGAACCTGATCGACTTCAACCACCGCGCCGGCGTCTTCATCGGCGAGGGCGTGGCCGACATCGGCCCGGCCAACCGCCTCCTCGACAACGAGATGGGCGTCTGGCTCTCCAGCGACGCCCGCGGCGCCGCCGTGACCGGCAACAGCATCGAGGCCAACGTCCTCGACGGGGTCCACCTGTCCGGCGTCCGGGTCGGTCTGGTCCGGGGCAACACCATCCGCGCCAACCGCAAGGCCGCCTTCTCGGTGGCGATCCGGGGCAGTGCCCGCCCCTTCTTCACCGGGAACCGGGTCACCGGCAACCCGGTCCGGGAACGGGTCCGGGTCGAGGGGCATCCGCGGCCAACCGGGTGAGCAAGCAGGGTGGTTCCCTGTACCCTCTCGCTGACGCCATCGGTGTTGGGAACCAGCCCGCGCGGCCGAGGAGGAGCCTTCGCATGTGTGGGATCGTGGGATACGCCGGTCACCAGCAGGCGCTTCCGATCCTGCTGGCCGGGCTGCGGCGGCTCGAGTACCGGGGGTACGACTCGGCCGGGGTGGCGGTGCTGGACGGGGGGGAGGTCCAGGTCGTCCGCAAGGCCGGCAAGCTGGAGGTGCTCGAGCAGGCGCTCGGCCGTGACGACGCCCTCCGGGGGCTGAGCGGGATCGGGCACACCCGGTGGGCGACCCACGGGCAGCCGACCGACCGCAACGCCCACCCGCATCTGGACTGCTCGGGTCGGGTGGCCGTGATCCACAACGGGATCATCGAGAACTTCTACACGCTGCGGGCCCAGCTGGAGGCCGACGGGCACCGGTTCGCG
>DATABK010000654.1:0-3659 GCA_036259695.1 Actinomycetes bacterium
TCCTGACTGACGAATCAGTTAAAAAGGAGAGCGGGGACCGGGTCGGGAGGTAGGGCATGGAGCGGTACGACGCGATCGTCGTCGGTGGCGGGCACAACGGGCTGGTCGCGGCCGCCTACCTGGCCAGGGCGGGGCAGCGGACACTGGTCTGCGAGGCCCGTGAGGTCGTCGGGGGCGCCGCCGTCACCGAGCAGCCGTTCGGGCCCGGCTACAAGGTGACGTCGCTGTCGTATGTGGTGAGCCTCCTGCCGCCGTCGCTGGTCCGCGACCTGGACCTGCACCGGCATGGCTACAAGGTCTACCCCCAGGGCCCCTACTTCGCCCCCCACGCCCGCGGCACCTCCCTCCAGCTGTCCAACGACCCGGCCAGGCGCCGGGAGGAGATCGCCAGGTTCTCCCCCCGCGACGCCGAGGCCGAGGAGCGCTGGGACGCCTGGATGGCCGGCCTGGCCGACGTGCTCGGCCCGCTGCTGTCGGCCGTCCCGCCCAAGGTCGGCTCCCGGCACCCGGTCGACCTGGCCGAGCAGGCCCGGCTCCTGTGGCGGCTGCGCGGGCTCGACACCCGCAAGGCGGCCGACGTCACCCGGCTGTTCACCCTCAGCATCGCCGACCTGCTCGAGGAGTACTTCGAGTCGCCCGAGCTCCAGGCCGTGCACGCGGTCAGCGGGGTCATCGGCACCTGGGCCGGGCCCCGCGCCCCCGGCACCGCCTACGTCATGGCCCACCACCACATCGGTGACGTCGGCGACGGCAAGCTCGGCAGCTGGGGCTTTGCCGAGGGCGGCATGGGCGGGGTCAGCAACGCCATCGCCGACGCGGCCCGCACCTTCGGGGCCGAGATCCGCACCTCGGCCCCGGTGCGGCGCATCACCACCAGCAACGGCCGGGCCACCGGAGTCGTGCTGGAGGGCGGCCAGGAGCTGGCCGCCGACGTGGTCGTGGCCGCCACCCACCCCCGGATCACCTTCCTCGAGCAGGTCGAGCGGGCCGAGCTGCCCGACGACTTCGTGGCCGACATCGAGCGCTGGAAGACCCGCAGCGGCACCGTCAAGGTCAACCTGGCCGTCGACCGGCTGCCCCAGTTCACCTGCCGGCCCGCCTTCGACCCGGAGATCCACGGCGGCACCATCGTGCTCGCCGAGTCGCTCGACGACATGGAGGGCGCGTTCCAGGACGCGGCCGCCGGCCGGCCCTCGGCGGTGCCGTTCGCCGACGTCTGCATCCCGTCGGTGTTCGACAGGACCCTGGCCCCCGAGGGGCACCACATCGTCTCGATGTTCACCCAGTGGGTGCCCCACACCTGGGCCGGCAAGCCGATGGACGAGGAGCTGGAGGCCCACGCCGACCGGGTGGTGGCCCGCATGGAGCGGGTCGCGCCCGGGTTCACCGACTCCATCCTGTTCCGCCAGGTGATCGGCCCCTACCAGATGGAGCACGAGTACGGGCTGGTCGGCGGCAACATCTTCCACGGCGAGCTGTCGGCCAGCCAGCTGTTCCACACCCGGCCGGCCGCCGGCTACGCCGACTACCGCAGCCCCATCCGCGGCCTCTACCAGGCCGGCTCGGCCACCCACGGCGGCGGCGGCGTCACCGGCATCCCCGGCCGCAACGTGGTCCGCCAGATCTCCAAGGACCGCCGGCGGGCCGAACGGCGGGCCAAGGTCCGCCGGCGCCTGCCCATCCCGACCCGCTGACCCGGGAGGTGACCGGTCATGGCCGGCCTCGAACGTGCCCTGCCCGCGTCCTGGTACCTCGACCAGTCGGCCTTCGACCGGGAACGGGAGCGGCTGCTGTTCGCCGAGTGGTTCTGCGCCGGCCGGGCCGACCAGATCGAGCGGCCGGGGTCGCTGGTGCTCGTCGACGTCGCCGGCGAGAGCGTCCTGCTGGTCCGGAGCAAAGCGGGGGAGCTGCGGGCCCACTACAACGTCTGCCGCCACCGAGGCTCCCAGGTGGTCCCGTGCCCGCCCGCCGAGCCGGGCGCTCCCCAGGCCAGCCCGCCCCGCAAGGCCGGGTCGCTGCGCTGCCCCTACCACTCCTGGACCTACCGCCTGGAGGGCGACCTGCTCCGCGCCCCCTGGAGCGAGGAGATCGACGGCTTCGACCAGGAGATCTTCGGCCTCCACCCGGTCGGGGTGGCGACCTGGGGCGGGTTCGTGTTCCTCCACCTGACCCCCGGCCAGGCCGTGCCCCTGGCCGACCAGCTCGGCCCGGTGCCGGACCGGCTGCGCCGCTACCCGCTGGAGCTCCTTGGTGTGGGGCGCCGCCTGGTCTACCGGGTCGGGGCCAACTGGAAGCTGGTCGCCGAGAACTACAACGAGTGCTACCACTGCGCCGGCGTCCACCCTGAGCTCTGCCGGGTCGTCCCCGCCTTCAAGCGCGGCGGCGCCGGCCTGGACTGGGACCGCGGCGTCCCCCACCGCGACGGCGCCTGGACCTTCACCGCCACCGGCCAGAGCGACCGCTCGCCGTTCCCCGGCCTGGACGACGACGAGCGCACCCGCCACAAGGGCGAGCTCGTCTACCCCAACCTGATGCTGAGCCTGTCCGCCGACCACGTCGCCGCCTTCACCCTGTGGCCCCACGGTCCCGCCCAGACCACCGTCGTCTGCGACCTGCTGTTCCACCCCGACGAGCAGGCCCGCCCCGGCTTCGACCCGTCGGACGCCGCCGACTTCTGGGACCTGGTCAACCGCCAGGACTGGGCCATGTGCGAAAGCGTCCAGCGCGGCATGTCGTCGCGCGCCTACTCGGGCGGCTGGTTCGCCCCCATGGAGCAGCCGAGCCTCGACATCCGCCGCTACCTGCTGGAGAAGCTGGGCGACGAGGCATGACGAAGCGCCATTGGGACGTGGTGGTGGTCGGGCTGGGGGCGCTGGGGAGTGCGGCCGCCTGGGCGCTGGCCCGGGCTGGGGCCAGGGTGCTGGGGCTGGAGCAGTTCGCGTTCGGGCACCACCGGGGGGCGTCGCACGACCACGCCCGGATCATCCGTCGCTCGTACCACACGCCCGGCTACGTGCGCCTGGCCGGCCTGGCCTATGGGGCCTGGGCCGAGCTGGAACGCGAGGCCGCGGAGCGGCTGCTGGTCACCACCGGCGGCCTCGACCTGTTCCCGGCCGGCTCGGCGATCCCGCCCGGCCCCTACCTGGCCAGCCTGGAGGCCTGCCGCGTCCCCTACCAGTGGCTGGACGCCGCCGAGGTGATGCGCCGCTGGCCCGCCTTCCGCCTCGACGCGGGCGTCCACGGCCTCTGGCAGGCCGACGGCGGCATCGTCCCGGCCGCCCGCGGCACCCAGCTCATGCAGCGGCTGGCCACCGGCTACGGCGCCACCCTGCTCGACCGTTCCCCGGTGACGGCCGTCCACGACCTCGGCGGCGCGGTCGAGGTGGCGACGGCCGGCGCCACCTTCCGGGCCGGCCGGCTGGTCCTCTGCGCCGACGCCTGGACCGGCGGCCTGCTCGCCCAGCTCGGCACCGACCTCCCCCTGGTCGTCACCCAGGAGCAGTTCAGCTACTTCCGCCCGGCCGACCCGGACGCCTTCGCCGTCGGCCGGTTCCCGGTCTGGATCTGGATGGACGACCCCAGCTTCTACGGCTTCCCGGTCTGGCCGGGCGCCGCCCTGAAGGCCGCCCAGGACGTCGGCGGCCCCCAGGTCACCGCCA
>DATABK010000655.1:0-3637 GCA_036259695.1 Actinomycetes bacterium
GGAACAGCAGGGCGAACACGACCGGGGCGGGGGCCAGGTACCGCAGCCACAGCCGCACCCAGGACTGGCGGGCGTACAGCACCGCGGCCAGAACCCCGACGGCCAGGGCGATGCCGACCAGCACGGGGCCGCGCAGGTCGGTCAGCTTCTTGGCCACCTGGATGGCCAGCAGGGTGAACAGCCCGAACACGGCGGCCAGGTGCAGAAAGCGCCGGACCGTGGCCGAGACCAGCCCGACCACGACCTCCAGGGCCCAGATGCCAAGGGCCGGGAGCAGGATCACGCCCAGCACCAGCAGGACGATGTCGAGCCGGTCGGCCCGGCGGAACAGGAAGAAGTCCGGGCTCTTGCCGGTCACCTCCAGCAGCGGCTGGGCGATGGCGAAGCCACACAGCACGAACAGCTCCACCAGCGTCCACAGCTGCAGCCGGTCTCCCCACGTCGGCTTGTCGATGTCGCTGGCCACCAGCGTCCCCTCAGCTCACGGTGAGCGGCCGCAGCCGCACCTTGCCGCCCGAGTCGTCGATCACGAACAGCTCCAGCTTGTTGCTCCCCGCCTTGAACAGCGTGTCCAGGGCCACGGCGGAGAACTTGTCCGGCGGGCCCTCGGGCTGGCTGCCCTGGGCGTCGCGCCGCTCCCGGAAGGTCTCCGACACCCCGGCGATGACCCCGTTGAGGGCCACGGCCACGGCCGGCCGCGACCCGACGCCCCCGGCCAGGCTGACCTGTCCGCTGACCTGGGCCGGGACCAGGCCGCTGTCCAGGTCGACCTTGCCGTACTCGGCCAGCTTCTCGACCTTGGCGCTGCCCGCGCTCGCCTGGTCGATCCCAATCTGGCTGGCCCGCTGGCCGACCAGGTCGCCGTGGGGGCCGAACTGGAACCAGCCCTTGTAGCCGTTGGCCGGCCTGGTCATCTGGTCGGTGACGCCGGCCAGGGCCTTGGCCATGTTCTCCGGGCCCGGGAACGTCTGGCGTTCGCCCGGTTTGGAGAAGAACCATTTCTCGCTGCGGGTCCGCGGCTCCTCGGGCCCGGCCTGGGAGACCCCGTCCATCTCCCACGGCACCTTGATCCCGAGCATGTCGGCCAGCGTCGGGACCAGGTCGACATGCTCCCAGTTGCGCTCGTTGGCCTGCGCCTCGGTCTGGCCGGGCCCCTTGATGAACAGCGGCACCCACAGGACCTGGTCGACGTTGCCCGGGGTGGCCTGGCGGCGGCCGAACTCGCTCGGCTTGAAGCTCATGCCGTGGTCGGCGGTGACCACGAACAGGGTGTCGTCGTACATGCCCTGCTCCTGGAGCCGCCGCATCACCTGGCCGATGAGGCGGTCGGTCTCGCCGGTCTGCATCAGGTGGCGCTGGCGCGAGAGCTGGGGCGGCCAGGGCTCGGAGGTCCAGCCGTTGGCGTTGCGGCCGTCGCCGCGGTCGGTGTACTTGCGGCCGTCGGGCAGGTAGTGCCAGGGCTGGTGGGGCAGCAGCAGGTGCAGGAAGTAGAAGGTCGGCTTGTCGGTCCCCTCGATCGACCGCACGAAGTTGTAGTACTGGCGCGGCTCGTTGCCCTCCTCGATCTCCTTCAGGACCGGCGAGTCGCCCGGCTTGGGGGCAGGCTTGGCCTCGGCCTCGGCCTCGGGGTCGGCGGTGAGCCAGGCCCCGGTCGGGTTCTCGTCGACGTCGCGCGGCCAGATGATCCGCTTGAAGACCCGGGCCGAGTCGCGCAGGGTCGTTCCCAGCCCGGCCCCCGACGGCGCCGAGTCCCTGGTCGCCTTGCAGACCTCGGCCGGGCAGAGCTGGGTCACGACCTGGAACTGCTCGACGTCATAGGACTTGCCGAGCAGGGTGAACAGGTTGTCGGGGTACTGGGCGGCGGTCGGGGAGGCGTCCTTCTGGGCCGCGGTCGGGTAGCGGCCGGACAGCAGCGACGGCACGGCCCAGTTGGTCAGCCCGGACACCGCGGTGGCGTTGCGGTACCAGGTGGACTGGCCGGCCAGCTTGGCGAAGTTCGGGTACAGGCGGGCGTCGACCTGGCCCTTGGAGTCCAGCAGCGAGGTCAGCGGCAACTCGTCGAGCAGGATCATCACCACCGGGTGCTCCGGGTTGATGCGCACGCCGGGGGAGTTGGCGTCCACGGTGCCGGCCGGCTGGGGCAGCATCAGCTTGGACGCCGGGGACAGAAGCAGGAACACCAGGGCGAAGACCAGCGGCGCCGGGGCCAGGTAGCGCAGCCACAGCTTGAGGCCGTCCCAGTTGGCGTACAGCAGCCCCCCGGCCAGCCCGCCGGCCACGCCGATGGCGACCAGCGCCGGCCCGCGAACCGAGGTCAGGTTCTTGCCGACCTCGAGGGCGAGCACGGCCAGCAGGCCGCCGACCATCAGCACGTGGACCAGCCGGCGGGCCCGCTCGCCGGCCAGGCCGGCGACCTGCTCGGCCAGCCACAGGCCGACGGCCGGGAGCACGGTCACGGCCAGGACCAGGATCAGGATCTCGGCCCGGCCGGCCCGCCGGAACAGGAAGAAGTCCGGCGCCTTGCCCAGGACGTCGAGCGTCGGCTGGGCGACCACGAACCCGACCAGCGCGAACAGCTCGAAGAAGGCCCAGAGCCGCTCCCGGCGGGCTGCGGGCCGCCCTTCCTGCTCCATGGTGGCCGGTTAGGCCTTGTCGCTCTGGCGGCCGCGGAACGGGGCGGTGATCCGCCGCCAGCCGAGCTTGAAGAACACCGCCGCACCGGCGGCTCCGGCCACGATCGCCTGCACGATCAGGCTGCCCGAGGCGGCGTCAAGGTAAGCCAGGTCCATCGCGTTCGTTCTCCTTGCCAAGCGGGCGCATCCCAGTTCGGGAGCTGCACGGTCGGGGGGTTCCGTGGCCCGGGAACGGGGTGTCACGGTCAAGCAGAGGACGATATCACGAGAAAACCAGGTGTGCGCCGATGACGTTTCCAGTACAACGGACCCATGGACATCGAGATCCGGCCGATCACGCCCGGCCGGGGCGACCAGTTCTCCGCGGTGATGATGGCCGCCTTCGGCGAGACCTTCACCGCCGAGGAGATGGCCGACCACGACCGCTGGTTCGAGTACGACCGCAGCATCGCCGCCTTCGACGGCGACCGGATGGTCGGCACCGGTGGGGCCTACTCCATGGACCTGACCCTGCCCGGGCTCACCACCATCCCGATCGGCGGCCTGACCGCCATCTCGGTGCTCCCGACCCACCGCCGGCGGGGCATCCTGCGCTCGATGATCGCCTACCACTTCGCCGAGTGCGAAGGGCGGGGCGAGCTCGTCTCGGGCCTCGGGGCCTCCGAGTCGGTGATCTACGGCCGCTTCGGCTACGGCCTGGCCACCACCTTCGCCGACTACGAGATCGACCCCAGGCGCGGCCAGTTCCTGCGCCCGTCGGCCGGCCGGGGGCGCCTGCGCCTGCTCGAGCCGGAGGAGACGGCCAAGGTGGTGCCGGCCTTCTACGACCGCTACCGCCGTGGCCAGCCGGGCGAGCTCTCCCGCAAGCCGAGCTACTGGGACATCTACGTCCGCGACCCCGAGTGGATCCGGGACGGCTCCAGCCGCCGCTTCGACGTCGTCTACGAGTCCGAGCCGGGCCGGGTCGACGGCTGGGCCTGCTACCGGATCAAGTCCAACTGGGA
>DATABK010000656.1:0-26027 GCA_036259695.1 Actinomycetes bacterium
CGGAGCCGGGTCCGCTCGGGCGGGCCCCGGACCACCGGGAGGGTGACCACGAAGGTCGTGCCGTGGCCGACGGCCGACTTCACCGTGATCGTCCCCTCGTGGGCCTGGACGACCCAGCGGGTGATGGCCAGGCCGAGCCCCGACCCGGCCATGCCGCGGACGCCCGGGGCGCGCCAGAAGCGGTCGAACACGTGGTCCAGGTGGCCCTCGGCGATGCCCATGCCGGTGTCGCGCACGGCCAGCTCGGCCGTCCCGTCCTCGGCCCCCAGGCGCAGGTCGATCGTGCCCGCCCGGGTGTACTTGAGGGCGTTGTCGACCAGGTTCCAGACCGCCCGGCGCAGGTCGTCGCGGTCGCCCGAGACCCAGACCTCGGGCAGCGGGCCCAGCGTCACCTCGACCTCGGGGGCGGCCATGCGCAGGGCGTCGCGGTGCACGTCGGCCAGCAGGTGGTCGAGCCGGAATGTCCGCCGGGCCGGGGTGGCCACCGCCGCCTCCAGCCGGGCCAGGGCCAGCAGGTCGCCGACCAGCGACTCCATCCGGCGCAGCTCGATGAGCACGTCGCCCAGCGCCTCGACCCGGTCCTCGGTGCGGGCGCCCGGTACCCGGGCCAGGAACTCGACGTTGGTGCGGATCGCGGTCAGCGGCGTCCGCAGCTCGTGGGAGGCGTCGGCGACGAAGCGGCGCTGGGAGTCCAGGGTCGTCTTGAGCCCCAGGTTGGCCTGCTCGAGCTCGGCCAGCATCTGGTTGAACGACAGCGACAGGCGGCCGAGCTCGTCATGGGGGTCGCCGTCGACCGGCATGCGGTGGGAGAAGTCGCGCTCGTCGCCGATCCGCTGGGCGGTGGCCCGCATGCGGGCCAGGGGCCGGAGCAGGGCCGCGGCCAGGCCGAGGCCGAGGAGGGCGGCGACCAGCAGCACGGCCAGCCCGCCGGCGATCAGGATGGTCCGCAGCAGCCGCAGGGACCGCTCGACCCCGGCCAGGGACCGGGCCACCGTGACCTGGCCCTCCAGCCGGACGGTCTCCCGTGGCGTCTCGGGCGCCTTGATGCCGGGCTGCCGCACGGCCTTGCTGGCCTTGAAGCGCTCGGCGTAGACGGCCAGGGGCAGGCCGAGCTGGTTGGCCGACGGCCGCACGTTCACCACCTTGCCCGGCTCGACACTGGGCAGGTCGACCCCGGCCAGGGTGTCGGCCGGGTGCTTGGCCTCGATGGCCAGCGCCAGGTCCTGCTCCTTGCGGGTCTCGACCACGATGTAGGTGTCGCGTTCCTGCCCGTTGGACCACTGGGCGAGGGTGGCCCCGGCCCGCTCGGCGGTGGTGTCGTAGTCGTCGGCCAGGACCTTGGCCAGCTGGATGCTCTGGCGCTGGACCGAGCCGTAGAACTCCTGGTGGAGGTTGCGGTCGACGTAGGCGTAGACCCAGAACCCGAACCCGGACAGGGCCGTGGTCAACAGGACCAGGTAGGCCAGGGTGAGCCGGGCCCGGAAGGTCACCGGCTCCCCTCCGGGTCCTCGCGCAGGACGTAGCCGACCCCGCGGACGGTGTGGATGATCCGCGGCTCGCCCTCCGTCTCGAGCTTGCGGCGCAGGTAGCCGACGTAGACCTCCAGGACGTTGGAGTCGCGGCCGAAGTCGTAGTCCCACACCCGCTCCAGGATGGTCGAGCGGGTCAGGACCTGGCGCGGGTGCTCCAGGAACAGGGCCAGCAGGTCGAACTCCTGGCGGGTCAGGGAGATGGTCCGCTCGCCCCGCCAGACCTCGTGGGTCGAGCGGTCCATGCGCAGGTCGCCGAAGCGCAGCTCGGCCGACCCGGAGCCGTTGCGGCCCCGGCGCAGCAGCGCCTTCACCCGGACCAGCAGCTCCTCGAAGGCGAACGGCTTGACCAGGTAGTCGTCGGCTCCGGCCTCGAACCCGGCCACCCGCTCGGGCACCTCGCTGCGGGCGGTCAGCATGAGCACGGCCACCTCCCCGGCCTGCCGGAGCCGCCGGCAGACCTCGAGGCCGTCGATCCCCGGCAACAGCACATCCAGGATGACCAGGTCGGGCGGGTGGTCGAGGGCCCGGCCGAGGGCCTCCTCGCCGGAGGCGGCCACCTCGACCTCGAACCCCTCGTAGGCGAGCGGCCGGCGAAGGGCGGCGGCCAACAGGGGATCGTCGTCGACGACCAGGATGTGCGCGCCCATGCACCTGCCGTCCTGACCGAGCCGCCCGAGGCGGCGACCTCGACCTCGAAGCCCTCGTAGGCCAGCGGCCGGCGAAGGGCCGCGGCCAGCAGGGGGTCGTCGTCGACGACCAGGATGTGTGCGCCCATGCACTACCACCGATGGACCGGCCGCCGTCGGGGCGGCGCTCGCTGGTTGCTGCCTTGATCCCATTCTGCCTGCTCGGCAGCCCAATTGCCTAGCTCGGCGCTGTCACCGGGTGCTCGCGGCGGGCGTCGGTGGGCAGTCGGTCGGGGCGGAGGCCCTTGAACGACGCCGCCCGGAGCTTGTCGTCCTGGGTCCACTTGAGGTACTCGACCTCACACACCAGCTCCGGCCGGACGAAGCGGGCCCCGCGGGGCCGGGGGGTGCCCTCGAAGCCCTCGAACTGGGGCTTGTCGACCTGGAGGGCCTCCAGCTTGGCCAGCAGGTCGGCCAGGAAGGCGTGGGTGAAGCCGGTGCCGACGTTGCCGGCGTAGCGGAGCCGGCCGCCGTCGTAGGTGGCCAGCAGCAGCGAGCCCAGGGTGGCCGACCGGCCGCCCTTGCCCGGGGTCCAGCCGACGATCACGCAGTCCTGGAGACACAGCGCCTTGATCTTGCGCCAGTCGTGCGAGCGGGTCCCGGGCCGGTAGGGGCTGGCCGCCCGCTTGGCCACGATCCCCTCCAGCTGGAGCGCCTTGACGTGGTCGAAGAAGTCCCGGCCGGCCCCCTCCACCACCTGGGAGAGCCGGATGTCCTTGGTTTCCACCAGCACCTCGACGAGCCGGGCCCGCCGCTCGACCAGGGGCAGCTCCAGCAGGGACTGGCCGTCCAGCCACAGCAGGTCGAAGGCCAGGAACTGGACCGGGACCCGGCCCTTGTTGCGGGCCAGCTCGTCCGGGGTGCGGTGGAAGCGGTCCTGCATCCGCTCGAACGACGGCCGGCCGTCCCGGTCCAGGGCGACGATCTCGCCGTCGACCACGGCGTTGCGGGCCGCCAGCTGGCGGTGCATGTCGATCAGCTCCGGGAACTGGGCGGTCATGTCCCGGGTCGTCCGCGAGGTCAGCCGGGTCGAGGTCCCCAGGTTGGCCAGGCAGCGGTGCCCGTCCCACTTGACCTCGAACAGCCACTCCTTGTCGTCGAACGGCTCGCTGGTCAGCACGGCCATCATCGGCTCGTAGGTCGGCGGCGGGGCCGGCTGGGGGAGCGACACCTTGCCCTTGAGGATGACCAGCCAGTCCCGGTCCCGGGTCCGGAACAGGTGGTACTCGGCCCCCTGGTAGCGGCTCCCGTGGAGGCGGACGGTCAGCTTGCCGTCGGCCACCTCCAGCGGCTCGTAGGTCCCGAGGTCGAACAGCCGGACCTCGCCCCCGCCGTACTCCCCGGCCGGGATGGTCCCGGAGAAGGTCAGGTACTCGAGCGGGTGGTCCTCGGTGTTGACGGCCAGGTGCCGCAGCCCCGGCTCCTCCGGCAGCCGCTTGGGCACGGCAAAGGAGACCAGCACCCCGTCCTGCTCGAACCGCACGTCGTGGTGGAGCCGCCGGGCATGGTGCTGCTGAATGGTGAACCGCCGCCCCTCCTCCAAGGGCGCCACCTCGGTCAACCCGGCAGGGTGGGGCTCGTCCGGAAGGGGGGCTGTGGAGAGCGGAGCCGCCCCTTCCCCGGGGTCGGCTACCCTCCCGGTAGGGGCCCCGTTTCCCGGAGGCTGAGGGTCCCGCGCGCCCACCGCCGGGCCGGGTGCGGGGGTGCCCGAGGGCTCCGGGGTGCGCTGGAAGTCGCGTTTGGCGACGTACTCGTCCAGGCTCGCCCGCGAGGCGGGGCGGGTGGTGCGCTTGGCGGGGAACCGGGGGCGGCCCCGGGGCTCCTCGGGGGCGCCTGGGGTGAGGCCGAGGGCCTCCATGGCCGCGGTCAGGGACTGCCTGTCGTCGAGGACCGGCCGGAACCGGTCGCCGTCGGCGAACCGGTCCCAGACGTTGTCGATCCGGAAGTCGTCCGGCTCGAGGTCGTCGTCCAGCTCCTCCCAGTCCAGCGGGGTCGACACCGGCGCCCCGGGCCTCGGCCGCAGCGAGTAGACGCTGGCGATGTTGGCCCCCGAACGGTTCATGTTGTGGTCGATGAAGACCTTGCCGGCCCGGTCGGCGACCGGCCAGGCCATGGTCGCCTTCTCGGGGTAGGCGCGGACGACCAGCCGGCCCACCCGCTCGACGAACTCGCGGGCGTCGCTATGGGTGTGGGTGCCGTCCAAGGGGACGAACACCTGCATGCCGGTCGCTCCGGACGTCTTGGGATAGCCGCGCAGCCCGAGGCCGTCCAGCACCACCTTGATGAGCTTGGCCACGGTGCGGACGTCCGCATAGGTGTAAGGCTCGAAGGGGTCGAGGTCGAAGAAGGCGTAGTCGGGCCGGTCGAGGGAGCCGGCCCGCGAGTGCAGGGGGTGCATCTCGATACAGCCGAGGTTGACCACGTACAGCAGGCTGGCCCGGTCCTGGGCGAGCACGAACTCGACCACCCGGGAGTCCTCCTCGGTCGGCACGGCCGCGGTGGGCAGCCAGTCAGGGGCGTGGGCCGGGACCTGCTTCTCGTAGAAGGGCTCGCCGGCCAGCCCGTCCGGCATCCGCTTCATGGTCAGCGGGCGGTCGCGCAGGTGGGGCAGGAGCAGGTCGGCGACGTTCCAGTAGTAGGCGAGCAGGTCGCCCTTGGTGATGCCATCGGCCGGCCAGTAGACCTTGGTCAGGTTGGACAGCCGCAGCTCGCGGCCGCCGGCCTGCAGCCGCCAGGCGTCGCCGGACCGCCGGGCCGGCAGCGGCAAGGGAAACGGCAGGTCACGGCGTTTGGCGCGAGCCAACGAAGGCCAGTCCTCCTTCAGTTGCGTTGCTCGCCAGCGTACAGTTGTCCTGGTCCGTGATCGTCGCCTTCGACGTGCCCGCCGCTCGCGGAGTGTTTCGACGTCAAAGGAGGCCTGGCTTCGTGAAGACGATCTGGAAGGGGGCGATCTCCTTCGGGCTGGTCACCATCCCCGTCCGGGTGTATGGGGCCACCGAAGCGAAGAGCCTCCGGTTCAACCAGCTGCACGAGCCCGACGGCGGCCGGATCCGCTACAAGCGGGTGTGCTCGATCGACGGGGAAGAGGTCGACTACTCGGAGATCGTCAAGGGCTACGAGTACGAGAAGGACCACTACGTCACCATCACCGACGAGGAGCTCGACCAGCTGCCGGTGCGCACGGCCCGGGCGATCGAGATCGAGCGGTTCGTCGAGGCCGAGGAGATCGACCCGATCTACTTCCAGAAGGCCTACTACCTGGTGCCCGAGGGCACCGGGGTCAAGGCCTACCACCTGCTCCGGGAGGCGATGGCCGACGACGGCAAGGTCGCCCTGGCCAAGGTCGCCTTCCGAGACAAGGAGCACCTGGCCACCCTGCGGCTGCGGGACAACGTGTTCGTGCTGGAGACGATGTACTGGCCGGACGAGATCCGCACCCCCAAGTTCGACGTCCTGGACGAGTCGGTCGAGCTGCGGCCCCAGGAGATCCGCATGGCCCGCAGCCTGATCGACAGCCTCACCGACGCCTTCCAGCCCGAGGAGTTCCACGACGAGTACCGGGCGGCGCTCGAGGAGCTGGTCCAGAAGAAGATCCAGGGTGAGGAGATCACCTATACCGAAGAGGCCGAACCGTCTAAGGTGGTCGACCTGATGGAAGCGCTCAAGGCGAGCGTCGAGGCGGCCAAGGCCGGGAAGCCGGCCTCGGAGCCGAAGACCACCGGCCGGCGGCGCAAGAAGGCGGCAGGCGAGTAGTCGAGTAGCAGGCGTCCCGCTCCGGGGCGTCGTGGGGGGTGGACGTGGGGCTTGACCTCTGCCCGTCGACGGCGTTCCGGGACGCGGTCGCATCGATGGTTGACGGCCTGCCGGCCCGGACCGGCCTCGGCACCTGGCTGCTGGTCCGCCTGGCCGACGACGGCGGGTCGGTGGTCCTGGCCGTCCGCGACGACACCTACGGCCTCACCGTCGACCAGCACCTGTCCGAGGCCGACCTGCCCGTCCGGGCCCTGATCGACGGCCGCGGGCCCCGGGTGGCCCGGGTCGCGGCCGAGGTCCAGGCCTACGCCAGCGCCTCGCCCGGCGGCGGGGTGCCCGTGGGCGCCCTGGCCGGCGTGCCCGTCCTGGCCCCCGACGGGTCGGTGTTCGGCTGCCTGTGCGGGCTCGACCCCGAGCCGGGGCGGCCGGAGCTGGCCGCCGAGCTGCCGACCATCGAGCTGCTCGGGCGGATGCTGGCCGTCCTGCTCGTCCAGGAGCTGGACCGCCAGGAGCTGCAGCGGCGGTTCGAGCTGGCCGAGCTGGACGCCCTCACCGACCCGCTCACCGGGGTCGGGAACCGTCGCGCCTGGGACCGGCTGCTGGAGGCCGAGGAGGCCCGCTGCCGCCGCTACGGCTCGGTGGCGTCCCTGGTCGCGATCGACCTCGACGAGCTCAAGCGGGTCAACGACGGCCAGGGCCACGCCGCCGGCGACCGGCTGCTGCGCCGCACCGCCCAGGTGATCGACTCCTGCCGCCGGGCCGCCGACGTGGTCGCCCGCCTCGGCGGCGACGAGTTCGGGGTCCTGGCCGTCGAGTGCGACGAGCCGGCGGCCAAGGTCCTCGCCGACCGCCTCCGGGGCGCCCTTGAGGCGGCCGGCATCCGCGCCTCGGTCGGCCACGCCACCCGCCAGCCCACCGGCACCCTGGCCCAGGCCTGGTCGGCCGCGGACGCCGAGATGTACGCCCACAAACGGCGGGTGGCGCGTTAGGACTCGGCCGGGGGGTCGCGGCGCCCGATCCGCACCCGGTGCTCCTCCGACTCGCGCAGCGAGCGCTCGGCCAGGCGGCGCAGCTCGGCCGCCTTGCGCCGCTCGTCGATGCGGCGGCGGCCCTCAGGGGTCTCCTGCTCGACCTGGAGCGACAGGTAGGCCAGGGCGCCAAGGGGGATGGGGAGCCAGAAGTTGATCAGCCGGTAGGAGACGACCCCGAGCGTGGCCGTGCCCCGGTCGGCGCCGAAGAACGTCAGCAGGGCGATCATGGTCGCCTCGACCACCCCAAGGCCGGCCGGGGTGATCGGGATGGCGGCCAGCACATAGGCCAGCCCGAAGGCCACGATCAGCCCGTCGATGCCGGCCCGGTACCCGAAGGCGAGCAGGAACACCCAGAGCGAGGCGGCCGAGCAGAGCCAGAAGGCCAGGTCCCACAGCAGCCCCCGGATCAGCCGGGGCCGGTCGGCGACCAGGGTCTGGAGCCGGGCCGCCAGGCGCAGGACCAGCCGGTAGACGCTCTCCTCGTCCAGGAACGGGACCCGGCCGGCCATGGTCCGCATGACCTTGGCCGCCCCCTGCTCGCCCCGCATGAGCAGCACCACCGCGGCCGAGAAGCCGCCCAGCAGCAGCACCCCGACCAGGGCGGCGGTGGCGTACAGGGGGTTGTAGGCACCGCCGATGATCGACACCAGCAGGCCGACCCAGAGCAGGAGGTTGAGGACCACCGCCGAGCCGATGCCCTGGGCGGCCATGGCGAAGGCGGCGTCGGTGCCGGTCAGCCCGAACCGGGTCAGCAGCCGGAACCCCAGCGCCCCCCCGACGGCCGCGCCCCCCGGGACGACGTGGCTGACGGCCAGGGTGGAGAGGTTGATGCGAAGCAGGGTCAGGTAGGGGGGCGGGGTGCCGTGGATCATCGCCCTGGTCAGGTTGGCGTAGCTGAGGATGGAGGCTCCCTCGAGCGCGACCGCGAGGAGGATCAGCCACAGGTTGACCCCGGCCAGCAGGTGCAGCGCCCGGCGGGCCCCGGCGATCTGGGGCAGGACGAAATAGATCACCACAAAGGCGACCAGCAGGAGCTGGCCGAGGCGCCTGACCGGCGTGACCAACCGCGCTCGGGTCCTAGCCATGGGTGACAGCAGTATAGGCGGACGGTCCCGGAACCCCTGGTAGACGGGGCCTAGACGCCTGGCTGCCTGGCCCCGAGCCGGGCCAGCAGGCCGGCCAGGAGGGCGGTGCGGGGGACCACGCTGTCCAGGTCCAGCCACTCGGTCGGCCCGTGGGCCTCGCCGCCCACCGGGGCCAGGCCGTCGATGGTGGCCAGCCCGGCGGCCGCGGTCGTGTTGGCGTCCCCGGCCCCGCCGGTGGCGGCCTCGCCGACCTCGAACCCGAGGTCGCGGGCGACCGCCTGGGCCTGGGCGACCAGCGCGGCCACGGCCGGGGTCCGCTCCATCGGCGGGTGGCGGTGGGCCGGCGACAGCACGGCGCTGGCCCCGGAGACGGTGGCCGCGGCCACGATCCGCTCGACCTCGTCCATGGCCTGGTCGAAGGCGGCCCTGGTGGCCGCCCTGACCTCGACCTGCATGACCGCCCGGTCGGCGACAACGTTGGTCCGGCTGCCGCCCTGGAGCACCCCGACGTTGCAGGTCACCCCCGGCCAGCGGCCGTTCAGGGCCTGGAGGGCGACCGTCTTGTGGGCCGCCTCGAGCACGGCGTTGACCCCCTCGTCGGGCCGCACCCCGGCGTGGACGGCCTTGCCGGTGACCTCGATGGTGAAGGCCGAGATGCCCTTGCGGGCCGAGACCAGCTCACCGTTGACCCGGGCCGCCTCCAGGCCCACGGCCACGTCGTGCTCGCCGGCCAGGGCCTCGATCAGGGGCCGGCTGAACGGCGAGCCGATCTCCTCGTCGGGCGAGCAGACCAGGGTGATGGCGGCGAAGTCGTCGAAGCCGGCCAGGTCGCAGAGGACCTCGACGGCCTCGAACCCGCACACGACCCCGGCCTTGTCGTCGGTCACCCCCGGCCCGTAGGCCCGGCCGTCGCGGGTCCGGAAGGGCCGGGCGGCGGCCGTGCCCTCGTCGAACACCGTGTCCATGTGGGCCAGCAGCAGCAGGCGCCGGCCGCCCTCGGCCACCGGCCGGCCCCCGGCCCGGCGGCCGACGACCAGGTCGCCCAGCGGCGCTCCGGTCCACTCCTGGTCCGGCCGGTGGCGGTGGCGCTCCACCTCCCAGCCGCCGGCCTCGAAGCGGGCCTGGCAGAGGTCGGCGACCCGGTTCACCCCGGCGGCCGTGAACGAGCCGGAGTCGATGTTGACCAGCTCCTCGATCCGGCCGAGCACCTCGTCGTAGCGCTGGCGCAGCGGCGCCAGCAGACGGGCAGGCTCGGCTCGGGGGTCGGTCACAGGCCGAGGCTCTTGATGACGCCCTTGACCGTGTCGGCCGAGCGGCGCAGCCCGACAACCTCGTCGTCGGACAGCGGGCTGGGCAGCACCAGCTCGACCCCCTGGCGGTCCACCACCGACGGCAGCGACAGGCAGACGTCGTGGATCCCGGCCTGGCCGTCGAGCAGGTAGCTGACCGGCAGGACCTGGCGTTGGTCGCGCAGGACGGCGTCGACGATCCGGGCCGCGGCCAGCCCGACGGCGTAGTTGGTGGCCCCCTTGCCCCGGATGATCTCGCCGGCGGCGCCGACGACCCGGCGGTGGATGTCCTCGCGGGCGGCCGCGTCCAGCGGCGGCCGGCCGGGGACGTCCCAGGCCAGCAGCGGCACCGACCCGATGGAGGCGCTGCTCCACAGGGGGATCTCGGAGTCGCCGTGCTCGCCGGCGATGTAGGCGTGCACGTTCTGGACGGCCACGCCGCAGTGCTCCGCGACCAGCAGCCGCAGCCGCGAGCTGTCCAGGACCGTGCCCGATCCGAAGACCCGCTGGGGCGGCAGGCCCGAGAACTTGAGGGCGGCGTAGGTGATCACGTCGACCGGGTTGGTGACCAGCAGCAGGACCGCCTCGGGGGCGACCTCGAGCAGCTGGGGGACGAGCTTCCTGGAGAGGGCGACGTTGGCCTCGGCCAGCTCCAGGCGGGTCTGGCCCGGCTTCTGCTTGGCCCCGGCGGTGATCACCACCAGGTCGGCCCCGCGGCAGACCTCGATGTCGTCGGAGCCGAGAACGGTGGCCTGGGGGACGAACTGGAGGCCGTGGTTGAGGTCGAGCACCTCGGCCCTGGTCTTGTCGGCGTCGATGTCGTAGAGGGCGATGGTCCGGCCGATCCCCTGGATCAGGCAGGCGTACGCGCAGGTGGCCCCCACGCTGCCCGCGCCGACCACCGCGAGCTTGGTGGTGCCAGCCGACGACCGAGTCATGGCAGGAACCCTACCGGATACTGTCCGGGCCATGGCCGAGACGGCGGGACCGACGCTGGTCGAGCTGCGGGCCCGGGTAGTGGCGGCCACGGCCGGGTAGCCTCCGGGCAGGACCCGCCACGACCCGGAGGACACCGTGCTGGAGGAAGGCGTGCGCCGCCTGGCCAAGGGAAGGAACTTCGCCGCGTTCACCACCCTGCTGCCCGACGGCCAGCCGATGACCCATGTCATGTGGGTGGACTGCGACGACGAGCACGTGCTGATCAACACCGAGACCCACCGCCAGAAGGCGAAGAACATCCGCCGCGACCCCCGGGTCACGGTCACCATCTGGGACGACGCCGACCCCTACCGCTACGCCGAGGTCCGCGGCGAGGTCGTCGAGACGGTCGCCGGCTCCGAGGCCAGGGCCCACATCGACAGCCTGTCGATGAAGTACAACGGCCACGAGTACCGCAACCGCATCCAGTCCGAGCGGCTCCTGGTCCGGATCAAGCCCGTCCGTCAGGTGCTGCGGAAGGCCTAGCTCGGGCCTGGAGCCGAGCTTGTGCTCCGCACCACCGATGGCCACCAGGACGCCGGCTCCGGCCCGGTTGGTGTCGGAGCCATGGGCGGCTACCAAGCTGGCCTCTTACACCTGCTTGATGGCGGTGACGGCTACCATTCAGGCATGCGGGTGCTGGTCGTCGAGGACGAGGCCGACCTGGCCGACGCGATCGCGCGCGGCCTGCGTCGGGAGGGCTACGCCGTCGACGTGGCCTACGACGGTGACGAGGCCGTCGACAAGGCGAGCGTCAACGACTACGACGTGGTCTGCCTCGACCTGAACCTGCCCCGCCTTGACGGCATCGAGGTGGTGCGGCGCATCCGGGCCGACGACGTCGGCCAGCCGACCCGGGTGCTGATGCTGACCGCCCGCGACTCGACCCGTGACCGGATCACCGGCCTGGACGAGGGCGCCGACGACTACCTGGTCAAGCCGTTCGACTTCGAGGAGCTCAAGGCGCGGGTGCGGGCCCTGCTGCGCCGCGACGCCGGCCGGTCCGGGGCCGTGCTCCGGGTCGACGACATCGAGCTCGACAGCTCCCGCCACGACGCCCGCCGCAACGGCCACCAGCTGCCCCTGACACCCAAGGAGTTCGCGCTGCTGCGCTACTTCATGTCCCGGCCGGGGCAGGTGCTCAGCCAGGAGGACTTGCTGGAGCACGTCTGGGACGAGAACGCCGACCCCTTCACCAACACCGTCCGGGTCACCGTGATGACCCTCCGCCGCAAGCTGGCCGACGCGGGCGACGGCCAGCCGATCGAGACCGTCGTCGGTCGCGGGTACCGCCTGCGCGAGCAGCCGTGAACCCGCCCGGCTGGCTGGTCGACCGCCTGCCGGAGTGGGCCAGGTCGATCCGCTTCCGCTACACCCTGCTGTACTCGGCCGTGCTCTTCGGCCTGGCCGCGGTGGTGGTCGCGGCCATCTACCTGGTGCTGCTGATGGCCCTGCGGAACCAGCCGGTGTCGGCCGGGCGCGGGCTGTGGTGCCGGTACGGCGAGTGCATCCGGTTCCTCTCCCTGAGCGAGTTCGAGCGCCTGGTCAACTCCCAGATCCTGACCAAGCTGCGCAACTACTCCTTCGGCGCCCTCGGGGTGCTGTTCGTGGCCAGCCTCGGCGTCGGCTGGGTTGTGGCCGGCCGGGTGCTGCGTCCCATCGGCCGTATCACCTCGGTGGCCCGGGAGATCCAGGCCACCGACCTGTCCCGCCGCATCGAGCTGCCCGGGCCCGACGACGAGCTCAAGCAGCTGGCCGACACCTTCGACGCCATGCTGGCCCGCCTCGACGCCGCCTTCGCCGCCCAGCGCCAGTTCACCGCCGACGCCTCTCACGAGCTGCGCAACCCGCTGGCCATCATCCGCACCAACGTCGACGTCGCCCTGGCCGACCCCCACGCCGACCCCGACGACCTGCGCCACACCATCACCGTGGTCAAACGGGCCAGCGACCGCATGGCCCGCCTCGTCGACGACCTTCTGGCCCTGGCCCGCCGCCAGGAGCCGACCCTCGAGTTCGAGCCCTTCGACCTCGGCGTCGCCGTCACCGAGGCCAGCGACGACTTCGTGGTCCCGGCGGCCGCCCGCAACATCGTCCTCGACCGCGCCATCGCCCCCGGCGTGGTTGTCACCGGCGACCGCGACGTCCTCAAGCGGGCCGTCGCCAACCTCCTTGACAACGCCGTCCGCCTCGCCCCGGCCGGCTCCCGGGTCCGCCTCGCCACCGGCAGCGAGGGCGACCGGGCCTGGATCGCCGTCGCCGACGAGGGCCCCGGCATCGCCCCCGAGGACCAGCCCCACGTCTTCGACCGCTTCTGGCGCGCGGACAAGGCCCGCTCCCGCGCCGACGGCGGCACCGGCCTCGGCCTGGCCATCGTTCGCCAGATCGTCGAGAGCCACGGCGGCCAGGTGCGCCTGCAGTCCAAGGTGGGGCTGGGGTCGTCGTTCGTGATCTGGCTCCCGGTGACCGCGGCGAGGGTCGGGGGGGCGGTGGGTCCGGCGGGGTCCTTGGCGGCCGCGGGGTCGCCGGGGTCTTCCGCCGAAGGGTTCTCCCGCCCTCCCGGCGCCCCATCGCCGGCCCCGGCCCCGGCGCCGACCCCGGCCGAGCGCGCCCGCACCCGGCCGTCGTTCGGCCCGCCTCCGAAGTAGGCGCGTCCTTATCTCCCCTTGAGGAATGGCTTACCGGTGCTTTAGCGCCGGTCGCCTAGCCTCGTCGACAACGAGGCTTGCCATGTTCGACCGCAGGAGGCGACCGATGTCCATCCGGGACGGCCTGGAGCCATCGCGCTCCCCGGACTCCCAGACCCACACCCAGCCACTACCGCGCGACGCGGACGCCACCGCCCAGCCGGACGGCGCCGCCGACCCGCGACCCGCCGCGCCCGAGTCCCCGCCTCCCGCGTCCGCGGCGACCCCGAACGACCACGCGACCTCCCCGGCCGCCGAGACCTGGCCGCCCTCCTGGGGTGAGTCGCCCTCCTCCTGGGGGCGGGACCCGGCGGCCTCCGACAGCGGCCACACCTGGACCCAGGCCCCTTCCGAATCTGCGTCCAGCCAGCCGCCGGCGCCCGAGGCCGGGGCACCGTCCTGGACCCCGCCGAAGGCCGCCCAGGGTCCCTCGTGGACCCAGCCGAACGACCCCGGCACCCAGGCCGACCCGGCCCAGCCCGGCGGGGGCCAGGGCGGCGGCGGCTACCCGACCGTGCCCGCCTGGGGAACCCGGTCGCCTGACGCCGGTTCACCTGGCGGCCGCCGGCCGTCCCGCTGGCTGGCCGGCCTGGTGGCGGGTGTCGTCCTGCTCGGCGCCGGCTTCGGGATCAGCCAGGCGCTCGACCGCAACGACGAGCCGGCCGGCGCCGGCATCCCGACCGCGGGCCAGCCCCGGTCGCCGCCGCCCCCACCCCCGCGGGCGAGGAGCCGGCCGCCGCCGTGGCCAAGGCCCTGCTGCCCACCGTGGTCGAGATCCGCCACGGGAGCGGCGTCGGCTCCGGCTTCGTCTACGACAAGGACGGCTACATCATGACCGCCGCCCACGTCGTCGACGGCGTGGACGAGGTCGAGGTCCGGCTCTACGACGGCACCAGGCTGGAGGGCAGGGTCGTCGGCACCGACGACCTCAACGACGTGGGGGTGGTCAAGGTCGACCGCACCGGTCTCGCCGTGGCGCCGCTCGCCGTCGGCCAGGAACTCCAGGTCGGCCAGCTGGCCATCGCCATCGGCAGCCCGTTCGGCCTCAACGAGACCGTGACCGCCGGCATCGTCAGCTCCACCGACCGGGTCCTCGAGGACGGCCGTGAGGTCATCCAGACCGACGCCCCGATCAACCCGGGCAACTCCGGCGGGGTGCTGGCCGACCGCAACGGCCGCGTCATCGGCATCAACAGCGCCATCCGCCCGGGCGCCGGGTCCAGCGGCAACGTCGGCATCGGGTTCGCCGTCCCGATCGACCTGGCCGCCAGGTCGGCCACGGCCATTGTCCAGGGCAGGCCGATCCAGACCGGCTACCTCGGCATCCGCATGGCCGACCCCACCGGGAGCCAGGACGGGGCCATCGTCCAGGAGGTCACCCCGAACAGCCCGGCCTCCCGGGCCGGCCTCCGGGCCGGCGACGTGGTCACCTCGATCGACGGGCAGGCGATCCAGAGCTACAGCGAGCTGATCGCCGGCATCCGGGGCCACAAGCCCGGCGACAAGGTCACCCTCGGCGTGACCCGCGGCGGAAACGAAACGACCATCACGGCCACCTTGACCCAACGCCCCGCCGGTTGATCGGGGGACAGACGTCGCGGCATGGTCCGACATGAGGTACGTCGACCGAATCTGGTAGTTTGGCTGATAACGATTTGGCGACGAGGGAGCCAAGAACGGGAACGACCCTTTACGCTTGATAGGCGAACACGGAGCTGGTCCGAACGGGCGCTGGGGGGCGTTCCAAGAGGACCACTTCCGCCCGCAGGACGGCCCAGGCCGTTCGGCCTAGGCCGAGAGGACACGGGAGGCGCGGGAAGCACGTTCGCCTAGCGACGGCCGCGCCGTCCGGTGTGTGGACCGGTGGTTGGGGGACTACCGGGACCCCCCGGACGGCAGGCCGTCCTTTACGTTCCAGGGCGGTTCGTGGTGCCCGGTCCCGGTCCTCCAGGTGCTCGAGCTCGGCCTCAGGAACCGGCCTGGTTCTCCTGGGCCCAGAGCCCGCGGTCCTCCCGCCGTGCCTGGCCGACCAGACGGCGGAAGAGGCGCTCGTAGGTGACGTTCGGCGGGACCGTGAGCTGCTGCGCATATCCCTCGGCGACCAGCAGCGCGTTCCAGAACGTCCCGTCCTCCAGCCACACGTAGGCGAGCATCCGGCCATACCGGTCCCGCGGCTCGGCGTCCCCGGCGAGGCGCACGGTCTCGCCGTCCAGATGGTGCTTGGCGAAGTCCGACGCCTCCTCCCCGTACGGCTCATCCGGCTGGTTGGGCGACACCGACTCCGGGGTGTCCACCCCGATCACCCGGATCCGTTCCCGCCGCCCCTTGACCGTGGCCACGAACGTGTCACCGTCCGAGACCCGCTGCACCTCCGCCGCCACCGCGTCCTTCGGCGCATCCGGCCAGGCGGCCCGCTCCGCCTTCGTGGTCGTCAGGTCCGCCGGCGCCCGGGTCCCCCCGCCGCCCCCGCCATTCCCGCCGCCCGCGATGTCCTCGACAAGGCCGTCGCACCCGGCCACCAGCACAACAGCCAGCAGGAGCAGGGCAAGGCGCCAGACCGGCCGCGGACCTCCCGGCTGCCGGCGGTCCGTCTTGGCAGTCATCGACCTCCTCGGCGTTGTCGGGCTCCTCGATCTCTCACCGGGCGCCCACTGCGGACGCCGGATCACGCGGAAGCATAGATGCCCGCCCCGACGGTCACGTCGGTTCATCCACATCCTGCCTCTCTCTCCCCGCCACGCCGAACGGCCGTGGGGGCTGTGGACAGCATCCAGCCGGCGTCGTAGGTGGTCGCTAGGATGCCCGCATCATGAACCGGCCAAGCATGCCAACCTCGAACCAGCCGCCCAGCGGCCTCCCGAGCGCCACCCCGGCCGCCCCGGACACGGCCCCGGCCGCCTCGGCGACAGCCCCGGCGGCGGGGTCGGTCATCCGCGCCCTGCCTGGCGCCGGCCCGGTGGGGCTTCCCGACGGGCCTCCGGGTGACCTGGCGGCCATGCTCCCACCCGGCAACGTGGTCATTCTCGGCGGCCCGGGCAGCGGCAAGACGGCCCTGCTCGAGGCGACCATGCACCACCTGCTGGGCCGGCCGGGCGGCACCGCCCGGTTCCTGACCTCCAGCCGCCAGGCCGCCGTCGCCTCCACCGAGCGGCTCCTGGCCGGGCTCAGCCGTGCCTCCGGCGGCGAGCTCGGCTGCGTGACCTGGCACGCGTTCGCCCGCGGGCTGGTCACGAGCCATGCCGACCTGCTCGACTACCGCGGCGAACCGCGCCCGCTGAGCGGCCCCGAACAGTGGGCCCTGGTCCGATCGCTGCTCACGCTCGACCACCCCGAGGTCGACTGGGGCCCGCTGGCGCCGCTGGTCGACACCCGTGCCTTCACCGACGAGCTGGCCGAGTTCGTCCTGGCCTGCGAGCGCCGCCTCATCGATCCCGAGGAGCTGCTCGAGCGCGCCCGGGCCGAGGGGCGCCCCAACTGGGTCCCGGTCGCCGCCTTCCTCTCCCTCTATGGCGAGCACCTGGCCCTCCAGGACTCGGTCGACCAGGCCGGCCTCATCCTCCAGGCCGGCGACCTGCTCGAGGACCGCCCCGACGTCCTCGCCACCACGGTCGCCCAGGTTGGCACCATCCTGGTCGACGAGGCCCAGGAGCTCGACCCGGCCCAGCTCCGCCTGCTCACGCTGCTGGCCGAGGGCGGGGTCAGGACCATCCTGGCCGGCGACCCCGCCGGCAGCACCGACGCCTTCCGCGGCGCCACCCCGGGCGCCCTGCCGGCATGGGCGGGGCGCCTCGGCGCCAGCGTGGTCCTGCTGGAGCGCAGCCGGCGTCTCGGCGGCCCGGGTCTCGACGCCGTGCGCCGCCTCCAGGCGGCCGGCCCCGGCCCGGTCATCGCCCTCACCGGCGGTGGGACCACGACCGTGGAGGCCGCCCGCTACCCCGGGCCCGCCGAGGAGGCGGAGGCCAACGCCCGCCTCCTGCGGGTGGCCCACGAACGGGACGGCGTCCCCTACGGCCGGATGGCCGTCCTGCTGCCGTCGACCCGGCGGCTCAGCGCGCCCACCCGCCGGGCCCTTGAGCGGTTCGGCGTCCCCTACCGGCTGGGTGCCGGCGAGCGCCAGCTCGTGGCCGAGCCGATCGTCGGGCACGTCCTGGACCTGTTCCGCCTCGCCCTCGACCCGGCCCGGGCCGACGAGCTGCTCCCCTCCCTCCTCACCTCACCCCTGGGCGGCCTCGACCCGGGCGAGCTGCGCGCCCTCCGCCGCGCCGCCCTCCTCGCCGACCGCTCCCTGGCCGACCACGTCCGCGCCCGGGCCGTCCCGCCGCCCCAGCCGGAAGCGCCCGCGGGCCCGGCCGAGATCGTTCAGGACACCGACGGTGGGGGAGCGGCCGGCGCTCCGGAAGCGGAGGCCGCAGGACCGGCGGGGAACGGTTCGAAATCGGAGGCCGCAGGGCCGGCGGCGGCCGGTCAAGAAGCGGAGTCCGAGGGACCAGCGCGGGTTGGTTCCGCGCTGGTGCTCGACCCGGGGCTGGTGGCCCGGGTGCAGGCGCTCTGCGACCTGATCGAGCGGGCCCAGCGCTGGGTCGCCGAGCTGGACGCGGACGCCTGCTTCTGGGAGGTGTGGCGCTCCGCCCCCGCCTTCTCCGACCTGATCCTGCGCGCCGAGGCGGACCCGGCCGACGCCGACGTGCAGCGCCAGCTCGACGCCCTGACCGCCTTCTCCCGTGCCCTCAGCCTGTTCGTCGACGGCCGTCCTGGCGCCAGCATGCGCACCTACCTGGACGTGGTCGAGCGGGCCGACTTCGCCAGCGACCCCTGGCTGGCCCCGGCGATGGCCAGGAACGACGCGGTCGCCGTGCTGTCGGTCAACGCCGCCAAGGGCCAGGAGTTCGACCTGGTGATCGTGGCCGGGTGCCTGGAGGGCGCGCTGCCGCAGGTCGCCCGCCCCCAGGGGCTGTTCGAAGCCTGGCGGCTGGACGGCGACCCGGGCCCGGTGGCCCGCGCGAACGCCCTCCTGGACGCCGAGCGGCGACGCTTCACCCTCGCGGCCAGCCGGGCCAGGGACCGGGTGGTCCTCACGGCCGCACGGGTCGACGGCCGCGGCGAGCCCTCCCGCTTCCTGCGCGAGCTCGGGCTGGAGCTCCCTACCGACCCTCCGACCCTGGACACCGCCCCGCTGGGCTCCCTGGAAGCCGCCGGCGCCCTGCGGCGGGTCGCCGGCGACCGGGACCGGCCGGCCGCCGAACGGCTGGCCGCGGCGACCACCCTGGCCGCCATCCCGGGCGTCGACCCGGCGACCTGGTGGTGGCGGCGCGACTACACCGTCGACCCCGAGCCGATCGCCGCCGAGGGCCGCCTGCGCACCTCCTACTCGCGGATCGGGACCTACGAGGACTGCCATCTCAGGTACTTCTTCGGCAGCGTCGCCGGGCTCGACGACCGCTCCTCCTACCAGATGGCCTTCGGCCGGCTGATGCACACCATCTTCGAGCTGGCCGCCAAGGGCGACATCAGCAATGAGCCGGACGACCTGAAGGCCGCCTACCGCAAGCGGTTCAACCCCGCCTGGTTCCCGACCAGGGCCATCGCCTACCAGTACTGGCGCGACGGCATGGGCATGCTCGAGCTCTGGCACCGCGGCGAGGCCGAGCTCGCCCGCCGCGCCCTCCGGTTCGAGGTCGGGTTCGAGATGGAGGTCGGGGGCCACCTGGTCCGGGGGCGCATCGACCGGGTCGACCCCGGCCCCGACGACGGCATCATCCTCCTCGACTACAAGACCGCCCGCTACCCGGCGTCCGAGGAGGAGGCCGAGCGCTCCCTCCAGCTCGCCATCTACTACCTGGCCGCTCTCCGCGACCCGGAGCTGGCCGCCCTCGGCCGCCCGGTCGAGATGCAGCTGGTCTACCCGGCCAGGGTCATGCATGGCCGGTTCACCCGGGTGAGCCAGCACCCGGGCCCCGACCACGACATCAAGGTCGAGCAGCGACTGCTCACCCTCCTCGAGGGAGCGGCCGCCGAGTCCTTCGACCCCGACCCGCACGCCGACTGCCGCATGTGCGCCTTCAAGCCCATCTGCCCCATGTGGCCCCAGGGCGAGGAGTTCCTGGCCCCGGCCCACCCCCCGTCGGGCCTGGGTCCGACCGGTACCGCCCCGGAGGCCCCAGGACCCACCGCCGCCCCAGGGAGCGACCCGGGAACCACCGCGGTGGTACCCACCGCCGCCCCGGCCGCCAACGCGGCCGCCAACGGGGGTGGTGACCGGTGAGCGCGACCCTCACCGGGGTCGTGACCCCGGGGGTCCGGGCGGCGCTGCGCGGGCAGGACCCGACGCCGGAGCAGCTGGCCGCGGTCACGGCCCCGATCGGGCCGGTGCACGTGATCGCCGGGGCCGGGTCGGGCAAGACGGCGGTGATGGCGGCCCGGATCGTCTACCTGATCGAGCGGCTCGGGGTCGCGCCCGCGTCCGTGCTCGGCCTGACCTTCACCAACAAGGCGGCCAGCGAGCTGGAGACCCGGGTCCGCGAGGCCCTCGCCGACATCCCGATCGACGTCGGCGAAGAGGTCACCGTCGACACCTACCACGCGTTCGCCGCCGACCTCGTCAAGGCGTACGGGATCCGGGTCGGGGTCGAGGTGGACGCCGACCTCCTCAGCGAGGCCCAGCAGTACCAGATCCTGCTCGGGATCCTCGACAGCGAACGGTTCGAGCACCTCAGCGTCCGCACCGCCGGCACCACCATCCGCAAGACCCTCGAGCTGGCCTCGGCCTGCGCCGACCACGTCGTCCCGGCCGAGCGCGTGGTCGAGGCGTCCCGCCGCCTCCTCCAGCGGGCCGACGAGGGCGAGCGGCTGCCCGACTGGATGCTCCAGGCGGCCAAGGAGCGGATCGAGCTGGCCCGCCTGGTCGAGCGCTACGCGGCCGAGAAGCGGCGGCGGGGCCGCCTCGACTTCGGCGACCAGGTGGCCAAGGCGGTCGAGCTGGTCGAAGGCCATCCGGAGCTGCGCGAGGAGCTCCGGACCCGGTTCCAGCACGTCCTGCTCGACGAGTACCAGGACACCAACGTGGCCCAGCGCCGCCTCATGCAGCGCATCTGCCCACCCGGCGCCTCGATCATGGCCGTGGGCGACGCCCGCCAGGCCATCTACGCCTTCCGCGGCGCCACCATGTACAACCTCCTCTCCTTCGCCGACCACTTCCCGGCCACCGCCGCCGCCACGCCCGTCCTCCCCCCGCCTCCCCCGGCGCCGGTACCCACCCTCGGCGAGGGCCAGGAAGCCCCAGCCGCCGCCGGGGCGGCCCCGCTGCCACTGTCGACCAACTTCCGGTCGGGACCGCGGATCCTGGCCCTGGCCAACTCGGTGATCGACCGGATCCCCGAGGAGCGGCGCGGGGGCACATCGCTGGTCGCCAGGCCCGGCGCCGCCGACGGCGAGGTCCGGGCGGCCCTGCTCGCCGACCAGTTCGCCGAGGCCGCCTTCGTCGCCGACCAGGTCGTGCAGGCCCACGAGACCGGCCTGCCCGACGGCACCTGGCCGGCGTGGCGGGACGTGGCCGTCCTCGTCCGGTCCAAGCGGCTCCTCGGCCCGCTGCGCGAGGCGCTCGAGCAGCGAGGCGTCCCGGTCGAGGTGGTGGGCCTGTCCGGCCTGCTGGAGACGCCCGAGATCGTCGACCTGGTCTCGACCCTGCGCGTGATCGCCGACCCGGGGGCCAACGTCGCCCTGGCCCGGCTGCTCCTCGGTCCCCGCTGGCGGATCGGCCACCGGCACCTGGTCCGCCTGGCCCGCTGGGCGGCCCGGAACAACTGGAGCCTCAAGGACGAGCTGCCCGGCGAGGACCCCGACCCGGGCGACGTGAGCTTCGCGCTCGCCGAGGCCCTCGACCACCTGGACGAGGTCGAAGGGCTCGACGAGGAGGCGCGCAACCGCCTCGACGCGTTCTGTGAGGAGCTCCGGGAGCTGCGCGCGGCCGCCCGTGGCCCCCTGCTCGACCTGGTCCAGACCATCCTCGAGCGCACCGGGGTCTGGGCGGAGCTCGAGGCCTCCAGGGACCGCCGGGCCACCACCGCCCGGCAGAACCTGGCCACCTTCCTCGACCGCGTGGCCGCGTTCGCCCCGGTCCAGGGCGACCCGTCCCTGGCCGCGTTCCTCGTCTACCTGGACGCGGTCGAGGACGCCTCCGAGCCGGTCGAGGCGGTGCAGCCGGCCCCGGTCGACTCGGTCAAGCTGATGACCGTGCACATGGCCAAGGGCCTGGAGTTCCCGATGGTGGCGGTGGTCGGCCTGTCCGCCGGCACCGGCAAGGACGGTTCGCCCAGGTACGGGATCTTCCCGGACGCCAGGGTCGCCGACCCCCGCCGGGCCCAGGGCTTCCCCTACGAGCTGCGCGAGGACGCCGGCCACCTGCCCCGCTTCACCGGCAACGCCAAGGCGTTCCGGGGGGAGCTGGAGCAGCGCGCCCTCGAGGACGAGCGGCGGCTGTTCTACGTGGCCATCACCCGGGCCAGGCAGCTGCTGGTGCTCACCTCGGCCTGGTGGTACCAGGGCTCGGAGAAGATCCCCAAGGGCCCCGGGCCGTTCTGGAGGGAGGCGGCCGACCATCCGGCGGTGGAGGTCCTCGTCCAGGCCGACCAGCCCGCCGCCAGCCCCCTCACCGAGCGGCTCAGGGAGCGCGTGAGCTGGCCGCATCCCGGACGCCGGCCCGAGGACCAGGACGACCCGGTGTTCAGCGAGGGCCTCGCCGAAGCGGTCGAGCTGGAGCGTGCCGCCCCAGGGACGCTGGAGGCCCGGGTGCCGCCCGGGCAGGCCGACGCCTTCCGGGCCGGCATCGAGGCCGGCCGCCACCTGCTCGACGCGGCCCGGGTCGACCTGACGGCCGTCCGGGTCGAGCCGCCCCGGATCCTCTCGGTCATCCAGGTGCTCGACTACGCCCGCTGCCCCCGCGACTTCTACTGGTCGGTGGTGCGGCCACTGCCCTCGGCCCCCAAGCCGGCGGCCCGGCTGGGCTCCGTGGTCCACCGCCTGCTCGAGCGCCGCGCCCGCAACCTCCCCGACCTGCTGGACACCGACGACCGCCCCGGCGGCCACCTGGCACCCGAGCTGATCGAACGGGCCAGCCGCAACGTGGCCGCCACCCGCTACGCCAGCCTCCCCCCGCCCGAGGCCGAGGCCGGCGTCATCCTCCGCCTCGGCCCGTGGGTGATCCGCGGCCGCATCGACGCCATCTTCCGCCAGCCCGGGGCCGAGGGCGCCGAGGTCGAGCTGGTGGACTGGAAGACCGGCCAACGGGTCGACGAGACCATGGGAGGGCTGGACCAGCTCGCCGTCTACGCCCTCGCCCTGCGAGAGCTGGGGAAGCTCCCAGGCGACCGCTGCCTCGTCTCCTACTGCTACCTCGGCGGGGAGGAGCCGGTCACCGACACCCGCACCCTCGGCCCAGCCGACCTCGACCAGCAGCGCGCCCGCCTGGAGGCCGTCCTCGCCGACCTCGACAAGGGCGACTACCAGCGAGCCTGCCGCCGCCCGGAATGCGAGTCGTGCCGCCGCGGCCTCGGCCCCCCGCCCCGCCCACCCTCCAGGACCGCGGAGGCGGAGCGCCGATGACCCGGCCCGGCGACGACAACCTCCGCGACCGGCTCCGCCGGGCGTTACCGGTGGCCATGAAGGCACGGGACCGCCCGGCGATGGCGGCGCTCCGGTCGGCGCTGGCGGCGATCGACAACGCCGAAGCCGTCGATCCGGCCCATGGATGGTCGGACGGTCTGGCCTGGGACCCTGGACCGGCTGGTTGGGAGGCTGCGGACACCGGCGCCGGTGTCGTGGACGCCGGGCATCCGGGGTTCGCTGGAACGGTCGCGGGGGTCGGCGCGACCGAGGCGGAGCGGCGCAGCCTCAGCCCGGCACAGATGGAGGACATCGTCCGCGCCGAGATCGAGGATCGAGAGGTGGCTGCGGCCGCCCTCGAACGTGCCGGCCAGCGAGAGCCAGCCGAGCGATTACGGGCCGAGGTCAGGGTCCTGCTCTCCCACGTCAACAGGACCTGATCCCGGCCTCAGCCCAGGCGGGTGGCCCGGCTGGTGTTGAAGCGGTCGGCGATCGCGTCCTTCAGGCCGAACGGGAAGCGGGACTTCACTCGCCTGTGGGCGGTCAGGAGGGCCTGCTGGGCGGTGGGGTCGCCGGCGAAGGCGGCGATGGCGTGCTCGGGGTCGACGTTGGCGACGGCGAGGATGGCACCGGGGAGGCCGAGGGAGCTGGCCATGAGGAGCATGGAGGAGGCGCCGACGTAGAGGGGGTGGTGGAACACCTCGAGCTCGGCCAGGAGGCGCTCGGGGTCGCCGGTTGAGTCCTTCATGCCCTGGACGGGGAGGTCGGGCAGGGCGTCGAGGGGGATGCCGGGCGGGGCGGTCTGGGGGAAGTGGTAGGCGAGGACCGGCAGGTCGCCGGCGGCCTCGGCGACCGCCTCGTAGTAGGGGCGGGGGTCGTTGTTGCGGGGTGGGCAGAGGGCCAGGACGGCGTCGGCGCCGGCCTCGCGGGCGGCGCGGGTCAGGGCGGCGGCCTGCCGGGCCGATGGGCCGCCGGTGCCGGCGATCACCGGGACGCCGGCGGGAACGGCCCGTCGGGTCTCGGTGACCAGGGCGACCTGCTCCTCGGCGGTCAGGGCGGACGCCTCACCGGTCGACCCGGCCACCACCACGCCCCGGATCCCCAGGTCGACCAGGTTGGCGGCGAAGTCCGCGGTCGCCTTGAGGTCGACCTCGCCGTCCTCCTCGAACAGCGTCGCCAGCGCGACCCCAACCCCCGTGAACACCGGCTCCGCCATCCCGCCACGCCTCCTCAGGCTCCACCTGGGCAAGTCTCCAGCCGTTCCCACCACCCTACGGCCCCAACGCCAGCCCGACCCACCCTCAGAGGTTTGCTCTTGCCGCCGTCGCCTGCGTAGACTGGCTAAGGAAACATAGTTGTTTCCTAAATATTCTGGAGGAGCGGGAGGCCGATGACGTCCGAGCGTGCCGGGGGCACGAGGGAGCGGATCGTCGTGCTCCTGCGGCGGCATGGGCGGTTGTCCGCGCCCCAGCTGGCGGAGCTGTTGCAGCTCAGCTCGGTGGGGCTGCGGCGGCATCTGGCGCTGCTGGAGCGGGACGGGCTGGTCTCCTCGGAGACCGAGAAGCTCAAGCGGGGGCGGCCGACCGCCGTCTACCGGCTGACCGACGCCGGGCTGGAGACCTTCCCGCGGCACTACGACGAGGTCGCCCGGGAGGCGCTGGCCTTCCTGAAGGGGCAGGACGCGGCCACCCTGGCCCAGTTCCTGGCCTGGCGGAACGAGCGGCTGGCGGCCAGCTACGCCGGACGGGTGGAAGGCGCTACCCTGGCCGAGCGGACCGACGCCCTGGCCGAGGTCCTGAACGAGCAGGGCTTCATGGCCGAGGTCGAGCCCGCCGAGGGCGGCCTGCGACTCTGCCAGCACAACTGCACGGTGGAGCACCTGGCCACCGAGCTGCCCGACCTGTGCACCTCCGAGGCCGAGCTGTTCGAGCGCCTGCTCGGCACGCGGGTCGAGCGCGAGACGACCATCGTCGATGGGGCGATGCGCTGCGAGACCCGGATCGACCTCGAGGCGCGACCGAGACACGCCCCGAACCGAACCACCCTGACACCGAACCACAAGGCAGCAAGGAGCCCAGCCTGATGGCAACGGAAGCCCGAGACCTGACGCCCGAGGCGCCGGAGCGGATCAACCCCGTTCCGGAGAACGTCGACCTGGGTGCCTACAAGTACGGCTGGCACGACCCGGTGCGCTCGGTCTTCACGCCCAAGAGGGGCCTCTCCCACGACGTCGTCGAGGAGATCTCGGCGATGAAGGGCGAGCCCGAGTGGATGCGCACCTTCCGTCACAAGTCGCTCGACTACTTCCTGCGCCGGCCCATGCCCCAGTGGGGCGGCGACCTGGACCAGATCGACTTCGACAACATCTTCTACTTCCTGCGGGCGACCGAGAAGCAGGCCACCTCCTGGGAGGAGCTGCCCGCCGACATCAAGAACACCTACGACCGCCTGGGCATCCCCGAGGCCGAGAAGCAGCGCCTGATCGCCGGGGTGGCCGCCCAGTACGAGAGCGAGGTCGTCTACCACAAGGTCCGCGAGGACCTGGAGGAGCAGGGCGTCCTGTTCCTGGACACCGACACCGCCCTCAAGGAGCACGAGGAGCTGTTCCGCGAGCACTGGGCCACGGTGATCCCGCCCAACGACAACAAGTTCGCGGCGCTGAACTCGGCCGTGTGGTCGGGCGGGTCGTTCATCTGGATCCCCGAGGGCGTCCACGTCGAGATCCCGCTGCAGGCCTACTTCCGGATCAACTCCCAGAACATGGGCCAGTTCGAGCGGACCCTGATCATCGCCGAGCCCGGCTCCAGCGTGCACTACGTGGAGGGCTGCACCGCCCCCATCTACTCCTCGGACTCGCTGCACTCGGCGGTGGTCGAGATCATCGTCAAGCCGCACGCCAAGGTCCGCTACACCACCATCCAGAACTGGTCGACCAACGTCTACAACCTGGTCACCAAGCGGGCCGCGGCCTACGAGGGCGCGACCATGGAGTGGATCGACGGCAACATCGGCTCCAAGCTGACCATGAAGTACCCCGCCGTGCTGCTGCTGGGCGAGCACGCCCACGGCGAGATCCTGTCGGTCGCCTTCGCCGGCAACAACCAGCACCAGGACGCCGGGGCCAAGCTGACCTTCGCCGCCCCCAACACCACCGGCCAGATCGTCTCCAAGTCGATCTCGCGGGACGGCGGCCGCACCTCCTACCGCGGCCTGGTCAAGGTCGAGGAGGGCGCGCCCGGGGTCAAGGTCAACGTCCGCTGCGACGCCCTGCTGCTGGACGAGGAGTCGCGCTCCGACACCTACCCGTACACCGACGTCAAGGAAGAGGACGTCACCCTCGGCCACGAGGCCACCGTCTCCAAGATCGGCGACGACCAGCTCTTCTACCT